>CAYGEE010000019.1:0-25093 GCA_964348765.1 uncultured Planctomycetales bacterium
AAATAAATGTAAGAAATGAAATTAAAATATTCCTGCTCATAAAATTAGACTCCTAGATTACAATTTAAAATGCTAAAGGAGAAACCGAGATTTTATGAGAGGACTATCGGAGGCCGCTTGGAAGTGCTGAGGAATGGATCTTCGTGGGAACGACTTTCACGAGAAAGAAAAAACGTTGATTCTGACAGGAGATTAGAGCCAAATGTATTATTGGGAAGCGTAGATTGGCAACATGGAGCGTGGCACACTAGATCACAATGATGAGTTACATCATGTGAATGCACATCATCACAAAATCCATTCAAAGGGATTGCAGTTAAAAGCAAAATTACTACCAAAATTATTTTTAAAACTTTCATCAGATAATAAATCTATCATAATAATTTTGTCTTGTAAAGACTGACCTTCCAAGGAATTTGGTTTTGCTCAGCAACAAGAAATCAAGCTAACCCAACCGCTCTTAAAAATTCGACAGGCGGACGAATGGAAAACTCGATATAACGTTTCGTCCCTGGATGAGTAAAACCGATCGACTGCGCGTGAAGGGCAAGGCGTGGAAAAGTAACTTTTTTACCATACTTTTCATCTCCAAGTATCGAATGATGCAAATACGCCATATGAACACGCAGCTGATGCGTTCGTCCTGTTTTGGGGAACAAGGCAATATAGGTAATGTTTTTGAATCGCTTAATAACTTTATAAAAAGTGATCGCTTCACGCGCATCATCAGACTGGCTGACCTGCTGTTTTTCACGATGCTTTGGATGCCGTCCCAACGGTTCATTGATCTGCCCCTCATCAAACTGCACCCCGCCCTCAACAAGAGCCACATAACGTTTTTTAACCTTATGATCCTGAAATTGCGCGGAAAGCTTCGCGTGCGTCTTATTATCCTTAGCGATCAAGATCAAACCCGATGTTTCCTGATCCAATCGATGCACGATCCCGGGGCGGACTTCTGAGTTTAGATCCGAAAGTGATTTCGTATAATGTAAAAGAGCATTAACAAGCGTTCCAGAATAATTTCCCGCCGCCGGATGAACGACCATCCCGCACGGCTTATTGATAACGATCAGAAAATCATCTTCATAAACGATATTTAAAGGGATATTCTCCGCTTCGATATGATCCTGACGTAAAAAATCCTTGGGGATCGTCACCTCAAGCTTATCGCCATCCTCAACCTTATAATTTGACTTGATCACTTTACCGTCAACAGTCACACAACCGGCAACGATCAATTTCTGGACATAACTGCGGGAAGGCGCATCGGGAAGATTCGCTGTTAAATACACATCAATGCGGGATTTAATTTCTTCTGGAGTGACGGTTAATGAGTGAATTGACATAAAGTCCTGACAAAAAGATCACAATACAAATGATTTGAAAAATACTTAATCCGAACACAACAATGTCATGATCGGCACGAAAGAATTCCACACTGAATCTTAATAGAGCCGCAAGTAAAAGATACACCACAAAAACTTTGCCCACAACTTTTACCGTCTTTTGATACTTTTTCAAGAACAAAAATATCAAAAATAATCCCAATGAACAATACAATTGAGTTGGATGAAGATGAGCATCATGAACAGGAGAATAGATCCCCCACGAGATTTCCTTCCCAAAACAGCAACCGTTCAAAAAACACCCGATCCTGCCGATCGATTGTCCCAAGGCGATATACGGCGCGACGAGATCCAGCGTCTGCCACAATAATAATTTCTTTATTTTTATAAAGAACAATCCGCCCAAAGTCCCCAAGATCAAACTGCCCTGCCAAGCAAGGCCGCCATGCTGGATCATGATGATCTCAAGGGGATCCTTAATAAAGAGATCCAAATTAAGCAAGATATAGAATATTCTGGCCCCAATGATCCCGCTGACAACAACCCAAAAAACAAGATCATGGATCGTTTCCTTCGCGATCCCTAAACGCTGAGCATCTTTTGCTAAAAGAAAACTGCAAATAATAACCGCTAAGGCAAGCATCACGCCATAAGAATAAATACTAAGCGGACCAATTTTACAAATGACAGGAAACATGAAGAAAGCGGTTACTGATGAGATTTCAATTTAAAACATTGAATGGCAATAACAACTGCCCCAATTGTGATCGCACTGTCGGCGATATTAAAGACAGGCCAAATACGAAAATCAATAAAGTCGATCACGTAACCATAAACGATACGGTCGATCAAATTCCCAACCGCACCGCCTAAGATCAGCGAAAAAGCCACAATATATCTTTGGCTCAAAACTTCTTTGTTCTGCTGAAAATAATACAGATTAAAAACAAGTAAAATGATCGCGATGATCGGGATAATAACAAAAACCAACCCCTGATCCCTGAAAAGTCCAAAAGCGATACCGGTATTATGAACAAGTGTGAAATGAAAAATATTCCGGATGACCGGGATAGATTCGCCGTAAGAAAGGATCTTAGAGAAAAACGATTTGCTTAACCGATCAACAATAATAACAGATACCGCCGGAATAATAGAAAGGAAAATGTCAGTTAGAGAACGATTCTGTTCCTTCATCGCTTGCCGGATTCTATTTTCTCCTGACACTTTAAACATGTTTCCACATAGGGAATCGCTTTAAGCCGCGCGGCTAAAACAGCCTTATCGCATTCTGAACAAAACCCATAAGAACCGTCCTCGATCCTTTTTAAAGCAGCTTCAATTCGATACAAAACTTCCCGCTCATTCGATGCTAACCCTAAACTAAACTCCCGATCATACATATCCGTTGCCACATCAGCCATGTGAAGGACATGTCCGGAAACATCACCAGAGTCAGAACCCTTACCAGAAGGATTCTTGGACATACTGTTAATATCCTTAACCATCTCATCCTTGATCTTTAAAAGAAGTTTTTTATAACCTTCTAACTTTTTCTTATTGAGCTTTGACTTAGGCATTATTTAAACTCCTTTACGATTGTTGCACAACTTAAACATAGAGTAGAATGATCCACATCAACACCAACATCTGTGGTAAATTTCCAGCACCTGCCGCATTTCTGCCCGTCAGCATGCACAACCTTAACTTGCGTTTTGGGAAATTCTTCGCAAACCCCGCTTGTAATATCAACCGTTTTCACAACTTCAACTTGCGAAACAATATAAAGCGATGTTATTAAATCTCTATTCTCAATAAGTAGATCAAAATCTTTGTCGCGTGAAGTTTCAAAGATCACTTTCGCTTCCCGTGAGCCGCCAATTGTCCCTTCTCTGCGTTTCTCTTCTATCGCCTTCAAAACATGTTCTCGCAAACTTAAAAAAGGCTCAAATTTCCTGCTGACACTTTCGCCTTTTTGCCAATCAGAAGGCAGATCGATCCAGGACGACAAATGAATACTTGAACTAACCAGATCTTTCTTTTCCTTCGGCATCATCGCAAAGATCTCTTCCGAAGTAAAACTTAGGATCGGAGCGGTCATTCGAACCAAATGATTTAAGATATGATAAAGAACCGTCTGCGCGCTTCGGCGTTCCGGAGATTTTGCGTGGGAAGTATACAGTCGATCTTTTATGATGTCAAGATAAAAGCTCGAAAGGTCCTCATTACACAAGTCCACGACCAGTTTGTAAACCTTCGCAAAATCAAATTCAACATAAGCCTCTCGAATACCAGCCACATACGAATGCAGCCGATATAACGCCCATTGGTCTAATTCCACAAGTTCGTCAAAAGAAAGAATATCTGTATCCGGTGAAAAATCATAAAGATTACCCAAAATATACCGAACCGTATTGCGGATCTTGCGATAGCTGTCAACAAGCCTTTCCATGATCTCTTTGGAAATACGAACATCATCATGATACGAGCTCGATGCGACCCACAGCCGCAAAATATCCGCGCCGTGTGTTTTCATGATGTCTTGAGGAGAAACAACGTTGCCGACCGACTTGGACATCTTACGTCCATCACCATCGACAACAAATCCGTGAGTTAAAACATTCTTAAAAGGAGCTTTTCCTTCCATAGCAACCGCTGGAATTAAGGATGATTGGAACCAACCGCGATGCTGATCAGATCCTTCTAAATACATCTCAGCCGGAAGTTCTTTTCCTAAAATACCTTTCACAACCGCCTGATGACTGACACCAGAATCAAACCAGACATCTAAGATATCGAATGTTTTTGTAAAATTTGCTGTTTTGCAATGAGGACATTTTACATTGTCAGGAATAAACTCCTTAACATCCAATTCAAACCACGCGTCACTGCCCTTAGACTTAACGATTCCAGCAAATTTCTCAATGACCTCAGGAAATAAAATATGTTCATCACAACTCTGACACGCAACAGCCGGGATCGGAACACCCCAAAATCTTTGCCGGGACAAACACCAATCCGGGCGAGAAGCGACCATTCCCAAGATCCGCTCTTTCCCCGCCGGCGGGATCCAGTTGACGTCATTATTGATCGCGTGTTTTAATTTATCACGCAAATGATCATGATCGATCTTTAAGAACCACTGTTTCGTCGCACGAAAAATGATCGGATTTTTACAACGCCAGCAATGCGGATAGGAATGGGAAATATTTTCTTGAGCAAGCAACGTGCCTTTTTCTTTCAACGCTAAAATAATTTTTTCATTGGCTTTTAAAACATGCTCACCGGCAAATTCTTTTGCATCTTTTGTATAGATCCCCCTGCCATCGACGGGCATAAGGACATCCAACCCATATTTCTGGCCAGTTTTGAAATCATCCTGCCCATGGCCTGGAGCAGTATGAACTAATCCCGTACCATCTTCTTTTGTAACATAATCAGCAACAACAACTCGGCCATGATCTAAGACTGCAAAGGGATGATCATAAGTCAGTTGTGTTAGATCATTCCCTGAAACTTCTTTAAGAACTTTAAGATCTTTCACACCGGCTTTTGTCATAACTTTTTCAACCAAAGAACTCTCAATGATCAAAACGTCATTTCCGACTTCAACGAGTGAATATTTAAATTGCGCGTGAACCGCGACCGCCACGTTTGCTAACAACGTCCACGGAGTTGTCGTCCAGATCAAAAGATAAAGATTTTTGTCAGGAGAATTTTTGAGAACTTCAGGATTTTTAACTTTAAACTTCACATAAACCGACGGAGATTGATGATTTTCATGCTCAACTTCCGCTTCCGCTAAAGCCGTTTCACAG
The DNA here is from genome assembly GCA_964348765.1 of uncultured Planctomycetales bacterium. Classification (GTDB taxonomy): domain Bacteria; phylum Omnitrophota; class Gorgyraeia; order Zapsychrales; family Zapsychraceae; genus CAYGEE01. The sequence goes on from CAYGEE010000019.1 coordinate 5,165, forward strand.
CTAAAGCACCAATTCACAGGCTTAAGCCCGCGGTAGACGTAGCCCTTTTTATTTAGGTCTGAAAGTGATCTAAGGATCCAATATTCGTACTCCGGATTCAATGTCAAATACGGATGGTCCCATTCACCAAAGACCCCCAAGCGCTTAAACTCATCACGCTGGATCCCGACATATTTCATCGCGTAGTCATGCGCGCTCTTACGAAAAGACAGACAATCAACATCCATTTTGCGTTTCTTTAATTCTTTCAAAAGTTGATGTTCGATCGGAAGGCCGTGGCAATCCCAGCCGGGAAGATAGAAGCTGTCAAATCCTTCCATGAATTTGAACTTCACGATCATATCTTTTAAGATCTTATTTAATGCGTGGCCAATGTGGATATTCCCGTTAGCATACGGAGGCCCGTCGTGAAGGATGAATTGCTTTCGCCCTTTTGAAAAGCTTTTGATCTTTTCATAAAGAGAATCTTTCGCCCAAGCCTCCAAGAGCGCCGGCTCTCTTTGGACAAGATTCGCTTTCATTGAAAAATCAGTTTGGGGGAGATTGAGTGTTTTTTGATAATCCATTGTATTTTCTAGAACTGTGACGACTAGTCATCGGTCTTCAGACTGATGACTCATTTAATATATTTTCCGATCAAAACCTTCATCTGCGACTTCTTCTTCGTGGAGATAACGTTCGGATTAGTAATGATAGCGAATTTCAACGCATCACTGTCTTTAAATTTCTTGATCTTCCCAACCTGCGGGATCGCGAGCTTTAGGATCTTTTTCGCGTTCTCAACATTGCGATTCAAATAATCAATGATCATTTCAAGGGTCACATGATCATGATCAGGATGCCAGCAGTCATAATCTGTGATCGCCGCCAAAGTCGCGTAAGCGATCTCTGCTTCTCGCGCGAGTTTCGCTTCGACCATATTCGTCATGCCAATAATATCCATACCCCAGCTGCGATAAAGATGTGATTCCGCCTTCGTCGAGAATTGCGGGCCTTCCATATTGATATACGTTCCCTTCTCATGAACGGGCGCGCCAATTTTTCTAGCACATTCAATTAAGATCTTCGTCAATTCAGATGAAACAGGATCAGCAAAAGACACATGCGCCACAATGCCATCGGTAAAAAAAGATGATTCCCGCGCTTTATTCGTCCGGTCAACAAATTGATCCGGCACAACAAAATCCATCGGCTTCATTTCTTGTTTTAAACTCCCGCACGCCGAAACCGAAAGGATCGCATCAACACCCAAACGCTTCATCTCAAAAATATTCGCTCGATAATTGATCTCACTGGGAGAAATATAATGACCAGCGCCATGACGCGCCAAAAAAACCACATCAACTCCCTCGAGCCGGCCCGTAACGATATAATTTGACGGTTGACCAAAAGGATTTTTCTTAGGATTGATCTGCCTAACCTTTTCGAGGCCTTCTAATTTATAAAGCCCGCTTCCGCCTATGATCCCGACTTTGCTCATTCTTATACTCCATCTTGGCTATCAGCCTTCAGCTATCAACCCAATGCTGAAAGCTTAATTTTTTACGCTGTGTGCGAATTATTAGATTCTGTGTCATTGCGAGCGCTTTTTGCGAAGCAATCTTTTAAGATACTCTAAAAGATTGCTTCGTCGCCTTTTACACAAAAACTTTTAAGCTCCTCGCAATGACACAAAGAGGAGAACTCACACACGACGTTAATTTTTAGATAATTCCCCCGCCCGCCTTTTCGCTGCCTGTAACGCGTGCGTAAAAATACCGGCGAGATTATTTTTTTCAAACACTTCCAAAGCAGCCTGCGTCGTTCCGCCTTTAGATGTGACTTTCACCTTAAGATCAGATGCTTCTTCATTACGATCCTTCAAAAGCTTCAAACTTCCCTGAAATGTCTGAAGGACTAATTTACGCGACATCTCTTTTGTCAAACCAAAACTTGCCGCGATCTTTTCCATATTCTCAATAAAAAGAAAAACATAAGCCGGACCGCTTCCGGAAATAGCCGTCACCGCATCAATAAGATCCTCTGAAATGACAACTGTTTCACCGATCGAATCAAAGATCTTCTGCGCCTTTTTGAGATCCAGATCTTTAGCCCATCGACCCTTCGTCAAAGCCGTCATTCCCGAACCAACTTGCGCCGGTAAATTCGGCATGGTACGAACAACTTTTATTTGATCACCTAATCTCTTTTCGATATATTCCGTCGTGATCCCGGCCGCGATAGAAACAACTAATTTTGATTTTGAAATATTATTCTTAACAACCATCAACAATTCGTCAAAATCCTGCGGTTTCACAGCTAAAACGATTATTTCCGATTTTTTTAGAACTTCTTCCACCGACCCAAGAGATATTTTAAATTTCTTCTTTAAAAACTGTCCGCGCTTAACATCTTTTTCGCAAACAAAAACACGATTATCCTTAGCAATACCGCTAATGATTGCCTCTCCCATATTCCCGCCGCCGAAGATTCCGATTTTCATAATTTAATTCCTATAAAGTTGTAAGCTGTAAGTCGTAAGGTTTAAGAGGTAAAAAATTCCTGTTACCACTTACAACTTACCCCTTACAACTATTTTTCTATCCCTGAAAGATCGCCCGCCCGACGCGGATCATGTTCGAACCTTCTTCAAGCGCGATCTCAAAATCATCGCTCATTCCCATTGAAAGATACTTCATCTCAATATTTTTATGCTCAGAATATTTAACATTTACTGCATCCTTTAAGATCTTTAAATCCCTAAACGTCTGACGCACCCAAGCCTTATCTTCTGTATAAGGCGCCATGGTCATTAATCCTCGGATGTGAACATGTGAAAGAGTACTGATCTCATCGATCAACTTAAAAAACCCATCTTTTGAAACACCAAATTTTTGTTCTTCACCGGAAGTGTTCACTTGAACCAAAATATCCGTCACGCGATTAGCATTGGCGGATCTTTTTTCGATCTCAGCCGCCAGATCCAAACTATCCACCGAATGGATAATATCAAAATATTGCAGAACTTGTTTTACCTTATTCGTTTGAAGATGCCCGATCATGTGACGTCTGACCTTAACGCCCCATTGATCAAGAGATGGAAACTTTCGCTGAGCCTCTTGAACTCTATTCTCACCAATATCTTTAAGCCCAGAATCAGCCGCTTCCTTAATTTGATCAGCCTCAGCAGTTTTTGTGACACCAATGATCGTAATATCATCAGGATCCCGACCCAACTTCTGACAAATAACAGCAACTTTTTCTCTGATTTTATGAAAATTTTCGCTAACCATGCCACATAAAGTATCACAAAGGAATAATCAAGTCAATTAAAGGCTCAAAAACAGACACGTAAAATATAAAAGGGAGGAAAAATGAAAGGAAATCTGTGAAATTCTTACTAAGCAGCCAGCTCCAAATGATAGATCACTTTCTTAATAGCGGCAATAAGGATCAAACAATCAAATGTTTTAACAACATGCTCATCCGCTCCAGCAGCCCGAGCCTTTTCTGAATCGTTTTTTTCTACCATCCCAGATATTAAAATGATCTTAATCGTTGGTGAAATTTCCTTGATCTTCCGGCAAAGACTAAAACCATTCATATCGAAAAGCTTAGAATTAAGAACAACTATGTCCAGTTTCTCACTATCTATTTTAGACAACCCTTCTTGGCCGCTTCTTGCGATGATGTAATTCTCATAACCATAACTGGCCAACCGCACATGAATGAGCTCCAGAAAATGCTCACTGTCATCAATGATCAAGATCTTTTTCATCGCGTCTTCTCCTTTTGCTGGCACAGTTTCAATACAATGCGGCACAAGAGAAAGAAAACTAAACCACTAGAAGTATAAACTATTAAAAGGCTAAAAAACAACCTTAATAAAATATTATGAAAAACTGAAAAGTTTGCTCTAAGCTACAATTGCAGGACATTCCGTGCTGTAAAATCAAGCCATTCAATAAGCGGTGCTTTATTTATCGCTTATGAATTCTTTGAATGCAAAATAAGCCGGCCGTTTTCGCAAAAGTGAAGCCATTTTATCGGATTGTTCTTCTGACACAGAAAAATCTTTTCCGCTAGATCTCTTTTTTCTCTTAAATTCCTGGATCAGTTCTTTTTGTGAACCTAATCCTGATTGATCCAAAAGCCCCATATGGCGAAAAGCCTCTACTTCTTTGCGCAGATCTGCCAAAGAAAACCACAAACACACGCTTCCGCCATTATCCCGGCATGCTGATAATCTTTGAACAACTTGGACAGCTTGGATCTTTTCATATTGAGAAGGGTCATCATCATAATGTAACGGCGTTGAGGCACACCGAAAATCCGGCCCGCCATTTTCTGTAGATATCCATTGTTTACCTACCGGCATATGCGCTTTAACCCAATGAACCTTTGAAGAAATATCCTCAACACAGCCATAAAAATGAAGATCAACCGCATCATATTTGCCTTCTGAAAGCAACTTTGTAACTTTTTTTACGGCATAAGAATGTCTTTGATTCCCAGGATCAATGACAGCATCCAAACTTTCCGACGGAAAACTTGTCAAACTAACAATGATCGCTGGATCAACGGACTTAACCGCTTCATAAAAAGCATCCATTTGCTGAATATATTGATCCAATGTTCCCCGCCAATAACGGGATTTGGGATTCATCGAAGCATCGCCAATCTCATTTTCACATTGCATAAGGATCGTTCGATCATGCGACAAATAAGGCTTTAGAGACCTTATTATTTCCCTAACTTTATTTTGATAATTTTCCCTGGAACGATAAGGATACCCCGCATTTTCAGCTCCGCCAAACGACGTATCCATATTAGTTGGATCATTATTAATAACCGTTATAACAACATTGATCCCTTTTTGTAAATATTTCTCAGCCGGACAATCATCATCTCCCAACGGACAATTAACACGGATCCATTTTACATTCAGATCTTGTAGAGTCTCCATTAATCCCGGAAGCCGTCCCTTACCGCTAACATGCACCCCAAAAATATTCGTATCCACCGCCCACGCAAACCGCGCAAAACAAACAATAACAAGAAAACAAACGCTCAAAATTATTTTCTTCATTATAACCCTTTCGAAAAAAAGCCCTGGTTCTTAAATTCACAAGAACCAGGGCTTTACATTAAAGAACCAATCCTATAATTATCTTCGACCTTTACCGCTTCGACCAGCTTTGCCGGATTTTCGCATCTCTGAACCGCTTTTCTTCATTTCTTTTCCACTTTTCTTCATAGCATCTCGATTCCCAGATTCACGTGCTTTTTGAAAATTCCCACGATTATTCTTAAAATCTTGACGATCTTGATTGAATTCTTTAGCTCCAGCAGGAGCATTTTCTTTCGTCATGCCAGCATCTTTTGCAGATTGCTTTAAATCCTTACCAGCAGCTTTCATTTCTTTGCCTTCAGCCTTCACTTCTTTCCCAGCTGCCTTTATTTGTTCTTTATCCCCTGTGGCACGGGCATCTTTAAGGCCTTGACGAGAATCTTGAAATTCACCGCGTTCTTTTTCGAAAGCCGCTTTGCTATTTTGCAGATCCGTTGGTGTTGGAGTTGGTGTCGGTGGAACATCCGCTCCGCCGCCTTCTCCGCCGCCTTGTTCAATTTCCTGAGCAGCAAAAACTACCGAGTAAGGAGCTGCTATTAAAGTTCCCGCCACAGCTAATGTTAAGATCCATTTATTCTTATTCATAATTTCCTCCTTAAAATTGATCAAAAAACTATTTCCCTGATTTAGATTCGTGATGTTCTTTCATTTTTTGATGTCGTTCTTCTTTAGACATCCCTTGACGTTTCGCCTTACGTTCTTTATGCTTTTCTTTCGCGGCTTTACGTTCTTCCGGAGACATATTCTTAAGTTTTTCTTTACGCGCTTCTCTTTTTTGCTTAAATTTCTCCCGCTGTTCCGGAGTCATTTTTCTCATTTTTTCATCCATATTAGGATGATTTTGCTTAAAACGCTCCTGCCGTTGTTCTTCAGTTAAATGAGTTTTAACAGGAGGCATGCTTGGCGTTGTTTCTGTGGATTTTTGGGCATCTGTCAAAACTGGAAGGCTACCTTCATTTTGCGCCCAAACCCCTGAAAGAGGAAGGATACTAAGCCCTAAGACTAACAACCCTACTGATAATTTTGTTCTTTTCATATCTGATTTCCTTTCTTATTGCTGCATTTTTGATCTGTGTTAGAAGATGAAACACGAAAAACCCTGTAAAGTTTCGCTAAATATTAACCTGAATCTAAGGTTCAGAATTATACCAAATAACCCCCATTTTAACAATCTCTTTTAAAAACTGACAATCCCTTGTATTAAAAGAAGAATTTTAATATAATCTTTTTCAACATGATCATTTCAACGGATACTCATAAACATGCAAGCTCATTTTATCTCTAAAATAAAATCAACCCTGCTTCCGATCTTCCTGTATTTGCTTTTTCTATTCATCTTCCTAGAAACAGCGGCTCGCTTCTGCATTGCTAATTCAAAGTTCTTCGATTACATTCGCCAAGGTGAATACGTTTCAGACTCAAAATGGCGGCTGGAGTGGATCAAGCGTAAAGTTGATGAAAAAGGCAACCCAAAGATGGATTTCTTTTATGCCAAACATGACCCTCTTCTGGGGTGGCGGCTGACGCCGAATATTGACAAAGTTCAAACGTTTTACGAAAAAGAATTGACCACTAATTCTAAAGGTATCCGCTCTAAAGTCGAATACAACTATCAACGGCCGGCCGGAAAAGTGAGGATCCTGATCTTGGGAGAATCATTCACCTTTGGAACTGAGGTCGGCGACGAAGAAACATATCCCTATTATTTACAAAAGATCCTCCCCAGTGCAGAGGTCATCAATTTCGGGGTTTTCGGCTATGGATTCGATCAAATGCTGCTCTATTTAAAAGAAGAAGGCCTAAAATATAATCCTGATATCGTTATCATTCCCTTTTTAGAGATCGATAAAAATCGCAGCCTCCTGGGGTTTCGTGACTATGCAAAACCTTATTTTGTCATTGAAAACCACAAACTTTCACTTAAGAATGTCCCTATCGCTGCGCCGGAAGAAACTTATAAAAATGAGTTCTTCCGATCCAAATTGATCGATATCATTAAGATCGTTCATCGAAATATTCTCGTTAAAACAGGGGCTTATCAAAAACAAGAAGACGAGATCAATCAAGCCATCTTCCATGAGCTGGTCGATACGATCAAAAACGCCGGTGCTGTTCCGGTCTTTGCTTATCTTCAGGGGATCCGGGATGTCATCAAAAAGCAGACCATGTCAGAAAAAGACTCTAAGTTCTTTGAGTATTGGGACAAAGAAGGCGTTCATTGTATTTATTTATTGTCTTATATCCGAGAGGTAAACGCAATGCAGATCAAAGCCATGGGATTGGAAGGTAAAACCGTTGCTGTTCAAAGAAAACACGGACATTTCTCGCCACGGGAAAACAACATTATCGCCGTGGGGATCAAAGATTATCTTTCCAAAAATCACTTGATTCCCTAAGAGTCAATCCTACTTTATTATCTTACCTTTTTTTATTTTCCAAAAACCAAACGACACTTTTCCAGCGCTTACATTTTTCTTCAGAATATTGAAATGCAGGAAAATTTTTGGTCAGAAAACTAAAAACCCCATTCTTCTTGATCCATTGGGCATATTCAACATATTCCGGATAGTTTGATAAATGATTTTCTTCCGTCCGGGCGCGAATATAATAAATGAAAGTAATGACCAACAAACACAGCGTATTTTTTATCGCCGGCAAGAATCCTCCCGCAGAAATAAAAGGCAATGACATCATCCACCAAAGAAGGGTCTTACTAAGATACGCCGGATGCTTGGTAAATCGATACGGCCCCGAGGTAATAACGCCCCGATAAGTCAAATTAGAAAATCGATAACCAAAAGCAACCGTCGCTAAACAATAAACAAGTGCCAAGAAAATGATCAATGATCCGACCAAGTAATAAAGGAACGGATAAGGTTTAAGAATATCCGACCAGAACAAATTATCATCATAATTCAAAAGCCCAATACCAAAAGCAGAATAAAACGGGCTATAGCAGATCAACACAACAAGCCAGCCCAAAAAAGTCGGTTCTGTCGAGCGAATGTGAGTGTCCAAAAAACGGAAAGTCAAAATATATCCGCTAGCCCCGTAAATAACATCAATAGTAAAAAAGATCGTGATAAGGATTTCACAAAATCCCGCAAAACTTCGATCTTGCCATTGAAAAGTCAGAAAATATTGCACATTACTTACCACTAAAGCAAACATAAATGGCGTGAAAAATGCCTTAATGAACCATGCCCTGGCATGCTCTCTTAAAATTGATGGATCGACGACCCTAAAACGCCCCAACACCAATAGCCCCATATGCCAATACTCATCAAAAGGGTCTTTCTGCCGACGATCGATCTCAAAAAAATAAACAATACTTAGCGGAATAAAAAACGGCATCAGCATCCTGACAAATTCAAAGAATGGGCTATAAAACGGCTCGTGATACAGCGAAAAAAAATGATAACAGGAATAGATCACCAGCAATGTCACATAAAGACCGATCACCTTCACCATTATCCGTTTAATATCTAATGGGCCGCGCACGGTCAGAAGCCCGGAAGATTCCTTCCGGTAGACCTTCCGGTCAAAAAGATCATAACACCACAAAGGAATGACCATAAAAGCTAAACAAATGACGACCATCTGGGTATAGCTCATCGGCGGGAAATACGTATTAACAAAACTGATGCCTACAAAAAAAAGAAGCAGACATAATAAATTAATTTGATAGTTCGATGAACACGGCGGGAGAACCGGTTTGGGATGGACTGAAAGAAAACTCATAACAACCTGCGCCAATTCTTTCTTATGTAGGACTTGCGCGTTTGAATACCGTTCTGTGTCTTTGCGAGGCCGCTTTTCGGCCGAAGCAATCCTTTTAAAAGATTGCTTCGCAAAAAGCGCTCGCCCTGGTCTGCCAGATATTTGTTTTTTCTTGGCCAGGGCAGGCAATGACACAAACACGAAAATTTTCTTATGAATACAATAAGATCAAACTTACAACTTCTCAACTTCATAAGTAACAGTGCAAGAAACCTCGATCTCAAGAGTTCCAGCTTCAATGGGAACCTCCGACTGCTCGGCAACCATATTAGCTGCAAAAAGATTATCCATTTTCTGATGTCTCTGATTGACCACCGGCTCATCTGAAGATTCTTCGATCTTTAAAACCTGTCCTAATTTCCCGCCAGCTGCGGCAACAACATCAAGGGCCGTGTCATGCGCGATAGCCGCCGCTTTTTTAAACGCTTCCTTTTTCAACTCATCGATCTTCGTTGATGTAAACTCGATGCTTTCAACATTTAAAGCAGCAATCGACGACAATAAAGAAATGATCTCTCCAATACTTTCCAGATCATAAATATCGGCGCGCAAAGAGTACGAAACACGATAACTCGTCGGGCGATGCGACTTAGAGAACAAAGGCTTGCCTTCATAAAGGGGTGTGATCTGATAATTCGTCGTCTTAATATTCTTTTTCTCAACACCTTTGGACCTTAATGACTCAATAACACTATTCATCCGCGCCTTACTCTTATCGACCGCCTGATCGATCAATCCTTCTTCGATCATAAGGCTCAAACTGATGATCCCCTCGTCGGGCTCAGAAACGACCTTCGCGGACCGGCTGATTGTGATCGTCGGCTTTTCTTCTTTATTTAATGTCAAAGCACAGGGAGAATCATCAGCAAATAATAATGAAGAAGAACATATGAAACTGCTTATAAAACAAAACATGGCAAAGCTCATAATCCTTTTCAAAAACATAATCCCTCCTATATTTTTTAACCTTATAAAAATTGGACTTTCACGCTGTGTCATTGCCTGCCCTGGCCAAGAAAAAACAAATATCTGGCAGACCAGGGCGAGCGCTTTTTGCGAAGCAATCTTTTAAAAAGATTGCTTCGGCCAAAAAACGGCCTCGCAATGACACAGGACAATAATCAAACACGAAAGTTCTAAAAATAAATAAACTTATAAACCAGTTGATATTTTACCATCACTTCAAAAGATAGGAACACATCTTTTAAAAAGCTCACAACGAGCCCCTAAGAAGGGATTCATGAAAAGATCTTTAAGTCTTCTGCCAGACAACGACCATGAACGATTTCGAACTGTTGCCGATCATGCCGGGCGGCATGTGATTCACAATATCCGGAACCTGATAAATTGAAGGAACATTCGTTCCCATATCAAAATAATTCGAAACAATGCTCCCAACAATATTCGTCTGCTTCATCGCGACAATAGAATTCTCCGCGTACAAAAGGCTCATAACGGCAATGCCCGCCTCATTCATCGTGATCGTTCCCGGCGTCATGATCCCAACAGCATTGTTAGGGTAGGAATTATTCCCCGGCGTTATAAGGTTCACATTAATATCAACATTTCCCGTTGACAGTAAAGACCCTGAACCTGTATAAGAGATCGTTTTGTTTGATCCTGCTTTATTCATCGCAATCACATTATTCCCATCAACATAAACACGCCCCGAAACGGTCATAACCCCGCCCGCCATAGAAATACTCCCATTAGCATTTGAATAGCTAAAAGTACTTGTTGGCGTAATACTCGCCAGCTGATTCGTAAGAACAAGTGCATTTGCTTTATAATACTCTTGAACTGTTTTCGTTCCATCTTCCGGAGCCGGATCTGAAAGGCTCGGAAATTTGACAGCATCGCCCAGATCCCAGCCATTGGTCGATCCATTATCCGAAAACACGTTATTACTGCCTTGATTCCCGCTCCACCCGTCGGTAACAAAAGAACCATCCACCGTTTCCTTAACTGAATTCCCTGCAACGTTTGGCTCTCCTAAAGTCGCTGATCCGCTTAAGCCCACAATGCCTCTTTTGACCCTTAATTTTCCATTTATTGTTGAAACCATATCTCCATTAAACATTTTCGTTGGTAAAGCAGGTATTTTCGCAAGTAATGCCGCTGATAACCCGGAATAATTATTTCCAACCAGCTGGGCTGTTCCGCCGAGATCCATCGCAAGATCTCCGGGATTTAATCCGTTTCCTAAAACCAAAACCGATCCGCGAATATCGACGTTACCATTGATCATCATCCCGCCGGCTCCCGCGCCGGCAAAGATCGCATAACCCCATGGGGAAGAATCAACTATTTTAGTGTAAGCCTTAACAGTAAAACTCACTCCGCTGATCGTCCCTGTCGATTGGATCCAAACATCCTCACCGACACTTTGCAACTGAACTAAAAATGTCCCGCTATTAAAATTTGTAATGGAACTCGCATACGGCATTGTTGTAAAACTACTGTCATTAAGTGTGATCGAATATCCATTAATCGTTCCATCAACCCAACTCGGATTTGCCCCGCCACTAAGGAAGTCTTGCCTTAAATCATAAAGTCCACGCTCTAAACCTGCTTCAGCGATATTAAAAGCAGTTACAGCAAGCCGCTCTCTTTCGGCGACCCTGGCCTCATTTGCACTATACAAAGTGATCGCTGCCCCTAATCCCAAGATCACAGTAATAACAAAATATGATATCAAAAGCATGCTGCCACGGTTATTATCGATCCTCTTCAAACATTTCATGATCTTAACCATATTCACATCCTTTTAATTTCTTAGTTTTACCTGAAAATTCAAAGAATACTGCGCCGTCCGCCTCTGATCATCCTGCTTTTGCGCGGTCATCTCAACTTCCAAAACATTAGAAGTGCTCGCTTGCCTTCGAAACTGCAACAAAGACAAATCACGGCCTAAAACTCTTGTTGAACCATTATAAACTCTCTGCAGATCACCATTGTTACTGCCGCCTCTTTGAAAAACAACACTATTAGCATCCCATGTGGCACTACCATTTGAAATGCCTGTGGGAAGTTTAAATGTTATTGATGTATACCAAGTACCGTTCGCAGGAACACTGGAAATGGAAGTCGTACTTGCTTGACTGAGTTCATACTTGATCCACTCCATCCCCGTTCGCAACTGCTGATGAAGATCAATACTTGCTTTGTTACTAGCCCAAGAGGCATCTGTAGCAACAACCGAGACAAAAAGCCCTAAAACAACAAAAGAAAATATGAACATTGTGACCATGACCTCGACCAGAGAAAACCCCTGATTGTTTTTCAAGAAATTATATTTTTTTCTATCCTGGCTCATTCTCATCACCTTTTTGCTATCATCGTGATCAACTTAACCTTCGAATCCAGCTTGCCATTAGCATTAACATCTTCACCGGCATCAATAATACCATCCACATCGATATCCTCCCCAACGGTCCGATTAGATTTATTTTTCCAGCTGACATCAACTTCCACAATAAGAAGATTAGCATTGGAGGAATCGACATAAATACATCCTTTGCCGGTTAATTGTGTCAGGTCAAAAACATTGCTAGGAGATGTGTTGTATTTTGATGCGATCGAATCAAAATCATAATTACGGATCTCCTCTAACTTATTTTGAGCTTCTCCAACCGCATTTGTCATATTCCCCGACATTGTCGCGAATGCTGATGAGTAAATAAATAGTCCAACCATACTAACGATCACAAAGCTTAAGATCCCGACAACAACCATAAGCTCAACCATCGAGAACCCTGATTCTACCTTTATGATCTTCATATCTTCTCCAAAATGAACCTCTTGCTACAAAATATGGGTATCTTCTGAATGGTTCATTCTTCGAAGTTCTGCTTCGCCCCAATATTTTCGTTAGGGGCTTCGCAGGAATCTCTCCGAAGCCTCAGCGAAGGAGGACCGAATACCCAACTCTACTACGCTCAAAAACTTCACTATGTTTCGTGTTTGAGCTTCGTAGAGTTCTACTTCACCGAACACCTAGATACTTACTTCGGGGTATTCGGCGAAGTAGAACAAAAAAGCCTATCAACTAACGATAGGCTCACACTTTAAATTTTGATTCGGTGGCCAGGCTACCTCAAGTTCTCCTTGGGGTCCTATAGCTTTGCCTCTACTTCGCTCAAATATTCCGCTGCGCTTCATGTTTGAGCTTCGTAGAGCCCTGCGTAGCTCAAACACGCAACAGCGTGTAGTTTTTGAGCGAAGCAGGGGTCCTACCCTTACGGGTAGTTTGCCATTATCGTCAGTTCCTAATTGTCCAATACAAGTATAGAATATCAAAAGACCAGATGCCAATACTATCATTGATCGTATAACCTTCCTCTAAAGAGCCAGATCAAGAGGTGGATTTTCCTTATATTTCTTAGTTTCAGTCTTTATCCCATTGGAATCAAAGTAGTTAGCCTCCACAAGGCCACCATCCCGATCGTATGATTTGTTAAAGCCTCCCTGGCCTGCGTTTGTCAAACTCCATTCATACATTAAATTCCCATTACGGTAATATATCTTCCCAATTCCGACTTCATCATTATCCGTAATATACATCGCATCCTGCAGATCCTGCTCCATTCGGACTTTTCCATCAATAAAATAATCTTTAACTGTTTTAAGTTTTCCCTTGGAATACGTTGCAATCCTCTTTAAAGGCCCTTCCGCATAATATTCTTCATAATCCCCATGCCGTTGATTATCCCGATAATGTTCGGTCCCACGCGTATTGGTCGTAAAGTTCACAAACCTGACCTCCCCATCGGGGATCGTTCCTGAAAGATCATAGATCTTTTCTTTCGCGGTCTTATATCGAGCGATCTCCACACCCTTGATAAAAAAGACGCTTTCCGAATATTGACGATTCGGATCAAGCATGACCTGACACAAAACCGGGCCTTGCCTCTTAACCTTTTGCTCTTTATCAGGACTACTGACCTGAACCTTTACATCCTGCTTTATACCGTCCTCTAATTCTTTTTTAACCCGCTGATTAGTGATCATGACGCCAAAAATGACCATCAAAAGAACGATCCCGAAAAGAAAGAAAAACCATCGACGATCTAAAGAAGTTCTTGTCATTGAATAAGGAGAACTGAAATTGTTAGTAAAATTACAAAACGATCAAGAAGCACTATCCAAACTAGACAATATTTTACCATTGATTTAAAAGATAAGAACACATCTTTAAGAAAATTCATGAAGTGATCGAAAGAAAGGAATAAAACACATCAGCATGGATAAAAGATCACCGATCTTTAATCCATAATCGACTTGATCCGTGTCATCCGGCCGTAATTCTCGAGGGCTTTCATGTAATTGGCGCGTTCAAAGAGTTCAGGATTCGGACAGGATTTCTGGCTCATACTTCCTTTCATCTGGGAAATAGATTGATAATCATGCTCAACCATCCATTTTTCCATATCGGTGAGGATTGCGCTGACTCGCCCAATACCGTTTTTAAGAAGCGTTGAACACAACATGGTCACATCTGAGCCGACCATGAGCATTTTAATAACATCTTCCATTTTGTGGATCCCGCTTGTAACCGCCAAACTGCAGGCAATCCGTCCATAAAGGATCGCAGTCCAACGTAACGGCAATCTTAAAGCTTGCGGAGTACTTAAAAGAACATTGGGAAGGATCTCTAAATTCTCAAGATCAATATCGGGTTGATAAAATCGATTAAACAGAACAAGTCCATCCGCCCCATTGTCGACGAGTCGCTTGGACATATTCGCCATATTACTAAAGAACGGAGACAGCTTAACAGCAACGGGGATTGAAACACTGGCTTTTACGGATTTTAAGATCTCAATATATTTCTCCTCGATCTCGCTTCCCGAAACATTCACATCCGTCGGAATAAAATAAATATTCAATTCCAAAGCATCCGCCCCGGCTTGCTCAATATACTTCGCGTACTTCGTCCATCCGCCAAGCGAAAAACCATTGATACTACCAATGACAGGAACCTTCACTCTTTTTTTGATCTTGGCAATATGTTCTAAATATTCATCGGGCCCAATAATGAATTTAAATGGCTCCGGATAATACGTAAGCGCCTCCGGATAACTTTCCGTTCCCTCAACTAAGCGCTGCTGCATTTCATAGGTTTCATTAACGATCTGTTCCTCAAACAGTGAGAACAGAACGATCGCGCCGATCCCGGCATCCTCTAATTTGATCACATTATCAAGATGCTCCGATAAAGGCGATGCCGATGCGACCAAGGGATTCCTTAACGGGATCCCCATATAAGTTGTCGATAGGTCAACGGAAAAATTATGATTTATTTTCTGTATGTTCATGGCTGTCCCCATTCGTTTGTAATGACATCTTTTTTAAAATATCCCATCGTTTAGTGATATCTTCTGAAGCTAACTCGCTTAATCGTTCCGCTTCTTCCGGATGTGTTTTAGAAAGGATCTTGAATCGATTCTGCCGATAAGCATAATCTTTGTAGGTGATCTTAGGATCCGGCGAATCGAGCTGAAATGGATTTTTGCCCTGCTTTAACAGACGAGGATCGGATCGGAACAGCGGCCAATGCCCGCTCATGACCGCCGCCTTCTGATCCTGCATCGCCGTTGTCATATTGATCCCGTGCGCGATACAATGGCTATACGCGATAATAAGCGACGGCCCGTCGTAACTTTCCGCTTCCAAGAAGGCTTTTAATGTGTGTTCATCCTTAGCCCCCATTGCAACGGTAGCCACATAAACATGATCGTATGTCATCGCGATCCGAGGCAGATCTTTTTTCCCGAGAAGCTTTCCGGCGGCGGCAAATTTCGCGACCGCGCCGCGCGGAGTGGATTTTGAAACTTGCCCGCCGGTATTCGAATAAACTTCTGTATCAAGAACAAGGATATTCACATCCCGCCCGACGGCCAGAACATGATCGAGCCCGCCGAAACCGATATCATAAGCCCACCCATCACCGCCAATGATCCAGACGCTTTTTTTCACCAAGAGATCAGCCAATGATGATAATTGTTTCGCCGCGTCGGATTTGATCGTTCTTAATTTTTCTTTAAGAATATCCGCTCGTTTACGCTGATCAAAAATATCCGCTTCTGATTCCTGTTTAGCGTTTAGAATATCCGTCGCAAGATTATCGCCGATCGCGGAGGATAAAAGCTTCACAAGTTCGAGTGCGAATTCCTGCTGTTTATCAAGCGCCAAACGCATCCCGAGGCCAAATTCCGCGTTATCCTCAAAAAGAGAATTCGCCCACGCCGGGCCTTTGCCGGCTTTATTCTTTGTCCACGGTGTCGTCGGAAGATTCCCGCCGTAAATGGAAGAACATCCCGTCGCATTCGCAACAAGCATCCGATCACCGAAGAGTTGTGTGGCTAATTTCAAATACGGCGTTTCGCCGCAGCCGGCACACGCGCCGGAGAATTCAAATAACGGTTCAAGAACTTGTGAAGAGCGCACAGAATTCCTCTTTACAAGATTGCGATCGATCTCAGGAAGGTTCAAAAAGAAATCCCAATTCATTTTTTCCTGTTCACGAATAGGAAGCTGCTCGGCCATATTAAGAGCTTTCAGCCGCGTTTCCGTTTTATTCTTGACCGGACAAATATCCACACAGATCCCGCAGCCCGTGCAGTCTTCGGGGGCAACTTGCAGGGTATATTTTAAATTTTTCCATTCCAGATCTTTCGCGTCGACCGCCTTAAACGTCCCCGGCGCTGTTTTTAATTCTTTGGGGTCATAAACTTTAAAACGAATGACCGCGTGCGGACAAACCATCGAACATTTTCCGCATTGGATGCAGATATTCTGGTCCCAAACCGGGACTTCTTGAGCGATGTTACGCTTTTCCCACTTTGTTGTTCCGACGGGATATGTCCCGCTGCAGGGCATGGCGCTCACCGGAAGATTATCACCCTGACGGGCCATGATCTTAGCCGTAACATTCTTAACAAAATCCGGCGCGTAAGCTGGAACAACTTCCAATAATCGGAATCGGCTCGTTACCTTATCAGGAATGACCAGTTCATGCATGTTCACCAAGGCCTGATCGACCGCTTTAAAATTCATCAAAACGATCTGCTCGCCTTTTTTGGAATAACTTTTTTCAATGAATGTCTTGATCGCGCCGATCGCCTCTTCCCGGGGAAGGATCCCTGAGATCGCGAAAAAACATGTCTGCATGATCGTATTCGTATACCCGCCCATCGCATTCTCACGGGCAACTTTGTGAGCATCAATAACAAAAACCCGTATTTTTTTATCAATGATCGTTTTCTGGACTTCCATCGGAAAATGCGCCCACACTTGATCGGAAGGAAACGGAGCGTTCAATAAAAAGATCCCGCCGATCTCGATCTTATCCAAAACATCAAACTTTTCCAGGAATTCGAATTGATGACAACCAACAAAACTTGCCTTGGTGATCAAATAAGTAGAATGAATGCGTTTAGGACCGAACCGTAAATGCGACACCGTGATCGATCCTGACTTTTTAGAATCATAAACAAAATAACCCTGTACATAATTATTGGTATTCTCACCGATGATCTTGATCGAATTCTTATTTGCCCCAACAGTCCCGTCGGAACCAAGCCCATAGAAGATCGCCCGTACGCCTTGTTTGCTTTCAATAACAAAATTCTCATCATAACTTAAACTCGTATGCGTGACATCATCATTGATGCCGATCGTAAAATGATTCTTGGGGTTTTCTTTCTTCATCTCATCAAAGATCCCCTTGACCATTCCGGGAGTGAATTCCTTTGACGACAACCCATACCGCCCGCCGATCACCTTCGGCAGGACAGAAGCATTATTCTTCCATCCATCCTCGACCAAGGCACTAACAATATCTAAATATAACGGCTCGCCGACGCCGCCCGGTTCCTTCGTCCGGTCCAAAACCGCGATCGTCTTGACACTTTTAGGAAGCACCGCCGTAAAATGCTTGATCGAAAACGGCCGAAACAATCGAACCTTAATAACTCCGACTTTTTCATTATATTCCACAAGCTTACTGACAGTATCCTCGCACGTTTCAACGCCTGAACCCATCATTACGATCACGCTTTCGGCATTCGGATCCCCGAAATAATCGAAAAGTTTATAATTACGCCCCGTTAATTGAGAGAATTTCTTCATCGACTTTTCCACGATCCCCGGGCAATGATCATAAAAACTATTCACTGTTTCCCGCGCCTGAAAATACACATCCGGATTTTGCGTGGTCCCTTTGATCACAGGATCATCCGGTGTAAGCCCTTTTTTACGATGCTCCATGATCTTTTCTTCATTGAGCATCAATTTGATCTGTTCAAGACTGACCAGGTCGATCTTTGAGATCTCGTGAGATGTTCTAAAGCCATCAAAAAAATGAATGAATGGAATGCTCGCGTCAAGCGTCGATGAATGGGCGATGAGCGCAAAATCCATCGCTTCCTGAACACTGCTTGAGCAGAGAAACGCAAAACCTGTTGAACGCGCCGCCATCACATCGCTGTGATCTCCAAAAATAGACAAAGCCTGAGCGGCTAATGATCTTGCAGCGACATGAAAAACTGTCGGAGTAAGCTCCCCGGCGATCTTGAACATATTGGGGATCATTAATAAAAGGCCTTGTGACGCCGTAAAAGTCGTTGAAAGCGCTCCGCGCAATAATGCGCCATGCACCGCAGCCGCGGAACCGGCCTCGCTTTGCATCTGCTGAATAAGCGGGATCGTTCCCAAAATATTTTTATCACCCTTAGCTCCCCACTCATCCGCCAACTCACCCATTGTTGAAGCAGGCGTGATCGGATAGATAGCGATCACTTCATTGACCCGATAAGCAATATAAGCAGCGGCTTCATTACCGTCGATAACAACCTGGACTTTCTCTGACATAATGATCTCCGATAAAATATTTTAGGAATAGACCGATATTTTGATAAATAATTAGCCCTATTCTAATCGGGATCCAACCTTGAGAATATCTGCTAAACTTCGCACAAAGATAAGTAGTAATACTGAAAATGAACAAGAACTGCTGCGCTCAAAACACCCGCTATGATTTTAAAGTAGCATTGTGAAGCTGTTTCTGTTAATGTATCCATATTAACGTCAACGTGTTATTAACGCATCCATGGAGGATCATATGAAAAAAGCCCTAACACTGTTAACCCTTGCATTAACTTTATTGTGCTCTAGGGATATTTCCTTAGCCTATGCCGAAACGCTGGCCGGTCAACCCGCAGAAATGCGTAGCGAGACACTAGAGAACCCTTGGGAATTTTCGACTGCGGTTACAGTTGAAAGAGGGGATTTTGGGACCAATACAAAAACACGAACCGTTTATATCCCTGTGACATTGAAAAGATATTTTAACTTGGGGGATATCGCTCTAACTGTTCCCTATACCAATAGCAAAGGCGGATCTAACGTAACAACGATCTCCGGCCGCTCGGTTCAGACGCGTTCTGGAACGGGAACAAATACATCCACGGGCTCAATTGGAGATATTGTTTTAGCCGGAAGTTATTATCTTTTAAGCGAAGCCAACGATCATCCTTTTGATCTTTCCATTATCGGCAATGTCAAATTTCCGACGGCTGATTACGATAAAGGCCTCGGGACCGGAGAATTTGATGAAACAGCAGGATTTTCAATAAACAAATCCCTTAATGATTGGCTTATTTTTTCAAATGTTTATTATACTTTCATCGGTGATCCATCCGGACTGGATCTCAATGATCAATTAACATATGAAGTCGGCGGCGGATATCATGTTAATCCATCAACAACGATCAATCTTTCCTATCAAGAAAAAACAGCGGTTCTTGACGGCAGCGATAATCCTCAAGATATTATTCTTTCCTTTAACTATGATATTGAAAAAGACAAAGTGATCCTTTTTGGCAGCGCGACAAAAGGCCTTTCTGACGGAAGCCCCGATTACGGATTCACACTAGGATTAAGTTCACGATTTTAACCCGGATTTTGCAATAGAAATGATAATGCAAAATCCGCCCGAAGGGCCGACTGAAAAAATCTCGCCGAGATTTTTTCAAGCT
>CAYGEE010000020.1:0-13041 GCA_964348765.1 uncultured Planctomycetales bacterium
GGCTTTAATATTACCCTTCGGATCAACGATCAAACTTCCGCCGTCAAAAACAAGTTCATCCTGCCCACCGATGAGATTCACATAAAAAATAAAGCATTTTGTTTTCTTAGCGCGCGCTTTCAGAAGATCTTCCCGTTCTTTTAATTTTCCAATATCATAAGGTGAACTTGAAATATTAATTAAAACTTGAGCACCTAAAGAAGCCTGGTGAAGATAGATCCCGTTGGTAAGCCAAATGTCCTCACAAATATTGACCGCAAAATTCACATCGCCGAATGAAAAGATACGATCTCCATTTCCGGGACGAAAATATCTCTTCTCATCAAAAACACCATAATTAGGCAAACCGATCTTGTGATATATTCCTTTGATCTTTCCATCATTTAAGATCGCCGCGGCATTATAAAGATTTCCCTTTTTGTCTGAATCGACAAATCCGGCAATAAGGACAATTCCTTTGGAATGTTTTGCCAAAGAACGAATGACGCTTTTATTTTTCAGCACGAAATGTTTTTTGTAAAGCAGATCTTCCGGCGGATAGCCGCAAACTGCTAATTCCGGAAAAACGATGATCTCTGCGCCTAAAGCGAGCGCACGCTTAATAAAATCGATCATCTTTTTTTCATTGCCGTCAAGATCTCCAACGGTTGTATTGATCTGGGCTAGGGCGATTCTTATCATTTTATCCTATTCGTGAAGCGTGAAACGTGAAGCGATTGTTCTTCATGCTTAATATTTAGGCACTTTTCTTTAAAAAATTTTTATGCTCCAGCTTTTCGCGCTTCTATGATCTTCAAAAAGTTTGAATAGATCGTTTTCGCCGTCTTATTAAACCGTCTTTGCTTCTTTTTATAATCCATAAGCATTTGATCTTTCAAAGATTTATCATCCAAATTCTCTTTTATATACGAATCACTCCATTCACGAATACTTATATCCGTTATCTCAACATGAAATTGTAATCCATAAGCCTGCGCACCCACCTTAAAAGCCTGATGCGGACAACCAGAAGAAAAAGCTAGAAGCGAGCCTTCTTTGGGCACTTCGAACATATCTTCATGCCATTGATAAACATCGAACTTCTCAGAAACCCCTTCAAAAAGCGGATCTTTCTTGCCATCATCTGACAATTGAGCAGTAGAAAATCCAACTTCTTTAACCGGAGAGCGGCCAACTCGTGCGCCGGCGGCCCTGGCTAAAAGCTGTGAACCTAAACAAATCCCGAGAAAAGGGATCTTCTCCTCTAAGATATTTTTCAAAAAATCATTTTCTTTTTTTAAAAAAGGATATTTCTTCTCTTCATAAACATTCATCGGCCCGCCAAGAACAACAACGGCTTCAATGTCTTTTAAAGAATTGGGAAGTTGATCTTTCTTGCCAAGATCGATGATCTGACTTTTAAAACCCTTTTGCTCAAAGAATTTCCCTAAAGTTCCCGGGCCTTCGATATCGATGTGTTTTATGTAAAGGATCATATTATTCGTGCCTGTCACAAATTATTGCTGCCAAAATAATCAGCGGAGAAAAGTTAGAATCCAACCTTTCTCCGCTGAGTCATTATTTCAATTAACGATCTTAATAAATAAACAACATCTCCGCGTAAGTCGGCATCGGCCATTTGTCTTTGGGGACCATTCCTTCAAGACTGTCGACGACGTCACGTAGTTCACTCATCGATTGTTTCATCTTAAGAGCAACTTTGCCTTTTGTAGCAGCTTCTAATTTATCAGCTAAAGCAAAAGCCTGCTCGGTTTCTTTGGAAAGTTCTTTCAAAGCCGCACGAACACCAGTTGCTTTAGACTTGTTAACAAGCTCGATCGATCTGATCGAATTTGCTAATTCCTGCTGATAAGCCACAGCCACAGGAAGGATCATTGTCTTTGCGATATTTAAAGCACAATCTGCTTCATACTGAATGATCGTCTGATATGTTTCCATATAAACGTCATAGCGCGACACAAGTTCTTTTCGAGACAGAACATTATGCTTCTCAAAAAGCTTGATTGTTGACTCTTCTTTTAAAGCAGGAAGAGCTTCCGGTGTTGTTTTTAAATTGGGCAGCCCGCGTTTTTTAGCTTCAGCAACCCAAGCATCCGAATAATTATTTCCGTTAAAGATAACTCTCTTATGTTTTTTAATGATCCCTTGCAAAATTTTCTGCAAAGATTCATTAAAATTCTTTTTTGCCTTAAGATCTGCCTCTAATTGAGAACAGATCTCTTCCATCGCTTCGGCAACAATTGTATTTAAGACAATGTTCGGACCAGCCAAGCTCATCCCGGAACCAACCGCGCGAAATTCAAACTTCGCCCCTGTAAAAGCAAATGGAGAAGTTCTATTACGATCCGTAGCATCTCGAGGAAGGGGAGGAAGAACATCAATGCCAAGCTCAATAGTTCCGCCTTGTTTCGATGTTTTTGCGCCGCCTTTTTCAATTTGTTCAATAATATCCGTCAATTGCTCGCCTAAGAATACTGAAATGATCGCCGGAGGCGCTTCGTGAGACCCTAGACGATGATCATTTCCAGCTGAAGCAACAGTTGCTCTTAAAAGCGCTGCATATGTATCGACTGCTTTGATGACCGCACAAAGAACTGTTAAGAACTTTGCATTGTCATGCGGCGTTTTTCCAGGAGACAACCAATTCTTTCCGTCGGGGCCGGAGATCGCCCAGTTATTATGTTTTCCGGAACCATTGATCCCTGCAAATGGTTTCTCATGAAGAAGACAGACAAGTCCGTGCTTTTCAGCCACGTCTCTCATGACTTCCATGCAGATCATATTATGATCAACGGCTAAATTTAAGTTTTCAAAAATAGGAGCCAATTCAAACTGTGCCGGAGCGACTTCATTATGACGCGTCCGAGCCGGAGCTCCTAATTTCCACATTTCACGGTCTAAATCTTCCATGAAACCAAGAACGCGCGTGCGAATAGCGCCAAAATAATGATCCGCCATCTGCTGATGCTTTGCTGGTTCTTTTCCATAAAGCGTACGCCCCGTTTGGATAAGATCGATCCTTTTTTTATAATATTCAGCGTCGATCAAGAAATATTCCTGCTCACCGCCTAATGTCGCATAAGCTTGTTTACCGTCTGTATTAATCCCAAAAAGCTTAGCCAACCGGCAAACTTGCGTCGACAAAGCCTTCATAGAACGCAAAAGCGGGGTTTTTTTATCTAAGGCCTCACCATTCCATCCGATAAAATATGTCGGAATGCAAAGGGTTGCGCCTTGAGGATCTTCCTTAATAAAAGCCGGGCTTGTCGGATCCCATCCGGTATAACCGCGGGCTTCAAAAGTAGGCCTTAACCCGCCGGAAGGAAAACTTGATGCATCCGGTTCACCTTGGATAAGTTCTTTTCCTGAAAACGTTAAAACAACCCCACCGTTACCATCAGGCTCGATGAACGCTTCATGCTTTTCAGCAGTTAACCCGGTTAAAGGTTGGAACCAATGTGAAAAATGTGTCGCTCCTTTTGAAATGGCCCATTTTTTCATCGCTTCAGCGACTTCATCCGCGATCGCTGGATTCAGCTTCCCGCCTTCTCTGATCGTTGCACTTAATGACTGAAACGCTTTGTCAGAAAGATATTCTTTCATAACTTTCAAATTGAAAACATTCGAACCGTAAATATCTGTAATAGATAAAGGTTCATGAGAACAGCAGCCCATATCAAACTCTCCTTTTTCGGTTGATTCCGCCGATTCTATCTCTTTAACTCGTGAAGATTGATTCATGATCGTTTCTCCTTGGTGAAATATTACAAGTTATTAAAAAAGAAAAATCCTCTTCAATCAGCTTTCACTGTTTGAGGAGGACTTCATTGCCCTTTTCTAAAAAATCGCATCTGTGCGTGGAAATAATTAGGACATCACTGCCCTAAAATTGTTAAGAATAACAGCAGGCAAAAGTATACAATCGCACCATTTTCTTGTCAAGAATTTTTATGGACTGATTTTAACACGAACAAAACCTGTTAGAGGATAATGTGTTTAGGTTGGGTGCCCTACGTAGAGACGACCCATCGGGTCGTCTCTACCATAAATTTAATCTTTTCCTAAACCCCATTCGTATTCAAAGATCCACTTTAACATCCCTGCTGGCACACCATCGGAAACACCAAAAATTTTCTTATAACCAGCATTCTCCCGCAGAATGCAACTTACGCGCTTAATTAGGCTGTTGTTTTCTAACTCTTACTCTCTTCAAAAGCCACACTTGCTTTAATTTCTTCGAGAAATTGTTGCACTTTTTGATTCTGCCTTTCTGTTTAAGATGATCGTATCGTATTTTTACATTTTAATTTGTGGTCTGAATTGCAGATAGTTTCATTTCTTCCCCCAGAGATCAATCTGAATCAGCGTAAACATAGCAAAGAAGGAAAGTGCCAGTAAAAACCCTGCCACAAACAGTTGCCAGGAAAAGAAGCTAGAATAACGGATCAACCACATCGACCCCATATCTAGAATTATTAAAACAGGAATCAGTACAGCAAAGAATCTTTTTAACTTTTCATCCCAAGATGTTAAAAGAAAAAGAGTGACTACAATTCCGAAAGTACTAATGAACCAGGATAAATATTTGAACGAATGTTCAACTAATTCAGAGATCTCAAACAATGAATATCCTTCAGCAATATTTGCGATTTTCATCTTCGTATCGATCCAGATACCACTTAAAAGACTTAAATAACTGATTCCTAAAATATAAAGAAATAGCCCCAAGAATAAGCGCATACTTAAAGGGGCATCTTTCAACTTCATAAACTCCATACAGACTCCTCTCTGGTAATCTATGGCGTGCAAGCTGAATGAGCAGACCTGATTGAAATCATTTTTAATATATGTAAATTCTTTCTGACCCCATCCGTTAGTGCACGAGAAGACACAGTTGCTCCCGTTATCCCATTAATATCTTTTCTCAGACGCAAAGCATCCGCAATGGTTTTCCCAAGATATTGCCTTAAGAAGCGCGCCTTGGCAATCGGTCGACCGCGGTTTTCTTTATACTCCAACACAACTACGCCTGCAACAGCGCCACCACTATCAATACCCATTAAGAAATAAATGGGGCCCCACCTACCTTGAACAACATCCTCGATGGCTGCCCCAATGGGCTCTCCATCTTTTTTAACGATGATCCGCACCAGCTGAACAAATTGATTGCTTTTTAACGAAACATTTGCCTCTTTTTCAATCTGTGAGACATCTTCTGACGATAAACAAATATTCTCTCGATCCAAACTGGTCGCATTGGGAAAGACCTGATGGATGGCATCTTCTACTGTGGCTAATTGTTCAGCCTGAGCAATTGTGCACAACACAAAACAGCAGGCTATCCATAAAATCAAACTGATCTTAAACATTATTTGATCCTAAAAACCTAATGCTACTGAAGCAACAATGGCATCATGATCGCCAGCTTCAAGAACTTCATTCTTTGTGTCATTCCATTGATATTCTATTTTTAAAACACAACTTTCGATTGGCCGATAATTCAAACCGATCGTGCTACGCGTTTCTTGATTAAGACCTGCAGCTGCGTCAGAATCATCATGAATTCTCGCCCAGTCATATCGACCGACAAGTGTGAACGTAGGATCCTCGAACCCTCGACCAAGAAAAGTATTGTTCAGTCGTTGAAACCAAAAGTGATAATTCAGCTGAACATACGCCCCTTCAAAATAATTGGCTCTGTCTGATGTTGAATTGTCCTCTTCTAATCCAAAATACGCGTACTCTGTGATTAGTTCCAACGGACCCAATGTATTAAATGTATCTAAGCCAATGCCGGATATATCATCGCTTGGTTTGCCATATTCGCCCAGATACCCGCTTACCGCGAGCTCTTGACCTGTTGCTGGGCTAAACGCTAAACGACTGACAATTGCTTTATTGCCATTATCATCGGTTTTTAAACTGCTTCGACCACCGCTTAATCCTGTATCTGAGAATCCACCATCCAACCCGTTAACAACGTACATCTCATAATTGATCGTTAAATCTTCGTAGCTACCAATGCGCGGATCAAAACTTCCGAAGAAACCGGCTCCAGCTTCTGTCCATGTCGTTGGAATAACATCCCTAGCAAGGATGGGACGATCAGTTAGATCTTGAAGATCTGAATCATGATATAAATTAAAACGACCAAAAGGTACCAATAGCGCGCCAGCTCGAAAATTAATCATGTCATTGATTAAATAATCGGCATACGCTTGTTCAATTTTAATTTCACCATCCGCATTAGGAACATTCGGACCACCATATTCAATTTCTATTTCTGAATTAAACCGAATCTTCTCATTTGGTTGTGCAGCGATGTTTAGAACAAAACGATGCTGTCTAAACGTAGAGTCTTCCTTTTCCCGATCCAGATATTCCATGTCAAAATATCCTCCCAAAGATACATTACCAAAACCAGAAGGATTTTTGATAAGAAGACCTCCGTCTCCGACAGGAGCATTGTGACGACCAACATATTCAACGTCAATAGCGGAATTCTTCATTTCATCTCTAATCTGATCTTTTAATTGTGCGACTTTTTGTTCAACTTTTTCATCCTGTTTGTTCTCCAGGTGGCTGATCTTTTTCTCTAGATCCATAATTTTAACTTCATAATCTTTCCTCAGTTCTTCCACCATAGCCCTAAGCTCACTCGCATCCTGTGCGAAACAAGGCTGAATAGCAAACCCTGTAATGAGAAAAGAAAATGCTATAAAGAACGCCAGTGATTGCTTCATTTTTATCTCCCCCTGTTTTTTTCATGACACATAATTTAACCTACTAGCTCGATTTAACCGTACTCATAACGAATCTTAAAAAATCTTTTACTGCTTTGCTTAAGTCTATCGACTGCTGACCATTCTCACTCTTTAACTCCGAACTTCCAACAACATCAACTTTGCCTCCCAAGAATAAAGCCAACAAGACGACCAACGTTACCACACATTAAGAATTCATAAAGTTCCTTTTTTTATTTAATAAGCTTCTTATAAGCTTACTTGTAGTTACTTTTTGTTTATCTTTCTGTGCCATCCTCTTCCTCCTGTCTATTGTTATTTAGCTGATTGATCTGCCGATCCAGCTTCTTTTTGAAAAGCTTGAACAAGGACGCTTGAAAGATCCTTATCAAGGCACCGAATGCAGTCGTAAAGCATCTTTTCATATGAGATAAGGCAAAGCTTCTTACTCCGAGGACACTTTAACTCATAACCGCGCTTTGTCTTTATAAAAAGGAGTTTTCCTGCTTCAGACCTAACTTCAACAACTCTCTCTAAGCCTCGTTTTATTGTTTTGTCTTTCATAAAAATAAAAAAGCCCATTCATTAATTGAACGGGCTTTGGATTCACGATCACGAGCCTCTTTAGTTTTAAATACGTTAAGGATTAACTTATTTATGCCATAATTTAACTTTTAATTTATCTTCTGTCAACACCTTTTTATTGGTATTTGTTTAGCTGATAGAGAAACTTGATGAGATGCGTCCTGTGTCATTGCGAGGCCGGTTTTTGGGCCGAAGCAATCTTTTTATGCTTAAAAGATCGCTTCGTCGTCTAGAAAACCATTTCGTCTCGCGATGACACAATAAAAGAGCATCAAAATTCTCTCTGTCAGCTAAACATTTACTTTTATTGAAATGAAAATTATTTATCTCTACCTTCTTGGATCTCATCCATCAAAATAATAGATTCAGCAATATCTTTCATCGACCGGCAGGAATCCATGCTCTTTTTGTGGATCAATCGATGCGCGGCTTCTTCGCTTAAATTGCGCAT
The DNA here is from genome assembly GCA_964348765.1 of uncultured Planctomycetales bacterium. Lineage (GTDB taxonomy): Bacteria > Omnitrophota > Gorgyraeia > Zapsychrales > Zapsychraceae > CAYGEE01. Next base: position 7,780 of record CAYGEE010000020.1, read on the forward strand.
TCTCATCAAGATCCCTTTGGCGCGTTCAATGATTTTTCTTGCCTCAAGAGCTTCTTTCGCTTTGATAGTTTCTTCAACGAGTTTTGTATTCTCAACGGCCACTGCGGCCTGATTGGAAACGATCTGCAGCATTTCAACTTCCTCTTGAGAAAAATGATGCGGTGTCTTTGTATAAACGCTGATAACACCAATTGCTTTTTCCTTGATGATCATCGGGACCGTTAACACGGAAGTTAAATTTTCCTTGATCGCAAGGTCTCGGAATCGATACCGTTCTTCTTTTCTGACATCATAAACGATCAAAGGCTTTTTTGAGCGGATGACGCTTCCCATCAAACTATTATCAACCTTCAAATTTGGTTTCTTTTTATATTCTTCGCTCAAACTTTGCGTTGCCTTCATCGCTAATTCATGGCCGTCTTTATCAAGAAGCATGATCGAACAGATCTTAGAATTAAGCATCTCGGCGGTGACAACAACGATCAAATTCAAGATCTCATCTAAATAGGCCTGAGATGTGATCGAATGACTCACCCTGGCCAAACTGTCAAACTGAAGCGCTTTTTTATTGGTTTCTTCATAAAGCCGAGCATTATCAATGGCCCCGCTTATCTGTTTAGCGACCGTTGAGATCAAATTAATAGTGTTTAATGCATATTCGTGCGATTTTTTATGCTGAACATTAACAACGCCGATCGTCTCGCCCTTATGATCGATCGGGATCGACAAGAATGCTTCATAACGGTCTTCCGGAAGAACATCGAAACTTTTAAACCGCTTATCCTTGTAGGCATTCTCGCTGATCGCAACTGTTTTACTTTCCTGCGCGACCCAACCTGTAATACCTTCACCGATCTTTAAATTAACCCGGTCAAGTTCATTCTTATGCGGCGTCTTAGAAGCTTTTAAAACAAGATTTTCCTTTTTTTCATCAAAAAGATAAATAAAGATCGAATCTGCTTTTGTCGTCTCGGTTACGATCTTGACAACTTCACTTAAAACAACGTGCAGATCCAGGCCGGAATTGGTAATCTCAACGATCTTTCGTAAGATCTGAATTTCCTGCAATTGGCTAATATTTAATTTCTTTATTTTTCGCTCAGACATAATGATCTTTTTTACCAAGAGACATCTTGCTTTCAACTTTCAAAGTATAGCATATAAAGTGCTAAAATTACTGATCAAGATAACGTGGATAATTGCGACTGGCTTTCTTAACGAATTTACCCTTACCATCATCAATTAAAATCATGCTGGCATACCCTTCTCCCAAAGAATCAACCAACTCGATCCCTTTTTGAGGATCAAGAAGACAAAGAGCTGTTGATAAGAAATCTGAGAGTTCCGTGCTCGGACAAATAACGGTTACGCTGACGATCTCATTGCGCGGATAACCTGACTTAGGACTAATGATATGAGAATATCTCTTTTCATCGATCGTGTAAAAATGCTCATAATTTCCCGATGTCGTTGCTGACAGGTTCTTTAGTGCTAAGACATCTACCATTTGCGTTCCCGTCGGATCAGAAGGATCTTTAACGCCAACCCGCCAAGGCTTGCCTTCACAATTATGCCCGGAAGCATAAAGCTCACCCGTTGTATCCGTCAAAAAATTAGAAAAGCCGTGCGCGCGCAGAATCCTTGACGCCTCATCACTTGCGTACCCATCGGCAATGCTGTCAATTGTCAATTTTGTCCCAGGATTTAGGAGACGAACTTGATTCTTTTCTAAAAGTTCAAAATTATCCATTCCTATCAGCTGTTGAGCTTGTCGGATCTGATCAGATGAAGGCAATATGTTTTTCTTTTCACTTTCTTTCCATAGTTTCAACAAAGGATAGATCGTAATATCAAATTCCCCGAACGAAAGCCGATTATAATAAACTGCTTCATTAATGATCATCCAAGTATCCGCCCCAACGGTCACCGCGTCCGGGTAAGAACGATTGATCCGATTCATATCACTGTTGGGATCATAAACACTTAACCGCCAATGAATATCCGCAAATCTCACCCAGATCTCATCAATCGCACTATTAAGAGCTACTTCTTGACCAGGTGTATAACACACATCCATCCGGATAATGCTACTGAAAAAATCACCGGATTTTGTGAATTTCTTTAACTGTGCTTTGTTGGGCTGAGAACATCCCAAATGAATGATCGCGATGAACACTAACAAGATCTTTAAAAAATGCCCCTGGAAATTCAACATCTTAAAACCTTTCCAAAATAAGAGCCCTCATATTAAAAACTTACATTTCTAATATGAGGGCTGATGGATTGATCATCTTTCTATTATTAATTCTAACCGGCGGCGGATTTGATCAGCCCGGCAATAGTAACTTTTAAAAAACCCATCATAAACAACGCAACTGTTTCAATGATCCCTAAGGCAACCAAATAATTACCAAATCCTTTTCCCGTTTCAGCCATAGCATCCGATGCGGCCGCGCCGATCTTACCTTGAATAGCAGCGGACATCCCTATTGTCGTTCCTCCTAAAATACCGACCATCCACATGCTTCCCACTGTAGGGATCGCAAGAATGATATCATTCATTAATATCATTCCATAGATCGTCTGCGATAACGGCGCCCCCACGAAAACAGCAAGAATGAACGGTGCCGCTTTATTCTGCATAAAACATTTTTTCCACGCACCAACAGCGGCTTGACCTGCGGCCGCGATCCCTAAGCAGGACCCAATAGCGGCCAGCCCGAACGCGGAAATATAACCTAAATCTTTAAATTGCACGACAAGACCTGTGTCCATACTTCATTCTCCTTTTCATAATTGCTTCATTGGTTTATTTTTAATCTCGTCAACGGATTATATTTGATCCCGCTCCACTCCATTCCCAAGTGGCCGGAAAATTCCAGAACATTTAAACGAACCCCGTGGACTAAAACCCCCATAACGCACAAAGCCAAATTCAAAAATAAATGAACAAATGCCAGAACAAGGACGGCGCCGACGCCGACAAAAATATTGCTAAAACCAATTCCCAGCGCCATCTGATTAAAAGCATCCGCTACCGCCACCCCGGCCAAACCAACCGCAAACAAACGAATATACGAAACAATATCGCCAAAAGTATTAATAACACTAAAAACGAATAAGATCATGTTAACCCCGATATCCGTCCTCTGAGCCACAATATCCGCAATAACAAAGATCGCGCCCGCAAGGTAAAGATATTTCACGAACCAAGGCATTGCATAACCTAATAGCATCATATTCGCCAAAAAATAAGACCCCCAGAGCATCAAGATCCAACCGACTTCCGCCAAACCGCCGAAAACAGTCCCCCGTGTTAGCGCTCTCCAAATATGCGCAATGCTCAAATGAATAACACCCAGCGTAAAACATAGAAACTGCACATTCTTAGGATCCGTCAGCCATGGAAGAAGAGGTTTAAAAACTTTGCCGAAAAGCAATGTCCCAAAAAATGTTCCTGTAAGCAAACCCCAAACAATGGTCACCGTGCTTAAAAGATAACTTAAATAAAAAATAGATTTGTCCTCGATCTTCGATCCAGTCGTTTTATGAGCAATAACAGTGATCAAAAGAAAAAGCCCTCCATAACCGGCGTCACCGACGAGTATTCCAAAAAATATAGAAAAAAATATCAAAAAGAAAACACTAATATCTTTTTCTTTATATCCAGGGACGATATTCATGATCGAAAACATCGGCTTAATGATCTCGATCCATTTTGGGTTCTTAACGCATGTCGGGACAACATCCTCTCCCGTCGGATCTTCGATCAATAAGCCCCATTGTTCTTTTTTAGCATACTTTTCCAGGACTTGAATTTGATCGGCAGGGACAAAACCTTTTAAAAGATTAACGGTATCTTCCTGCCGCATCCCGCAAACGACTTCACGCAGCCGCAAACTCTCGCTTTCCTCATGTAAGATCTTTTCAAAACCCGTCACATACTTGGCAAAGCTTTTCAACTGGCTTTCTTTGCCGATCATTTCTTTCCGCTCTTTATCCTGCAAACTTTTCAATTCATTCAAACTCATGGATGGATAATGAAATTCAGGACAAAGTAATTCGGGTTTGTTAAATGAAAAAATGGCGTAGCGGCCCAGTTTTTTTTCTTCTGAGATCTTTTCAGCAGCCACACCTTGCGGGATCTGAGATCTATCGGAAATCTCACATAGTGTGATATAGATCCCTCTCTCGGCAAGCTCATCAATATCCCGGGGATCAAAATTCCCCCAAACGACCAATTGATTGATCAACTGCATCCGGTGATGAAGACTTTCACGATGCGCGGTAATTTGAGATGCGAGCGTAAGGATCTCTTCGGTCTTTTCATGCCAATGAAAGACATTTTCCTGCTTGGCGTCCATAAAAGGTTTAAGAACAGCAATTGATGACGTTAACCGCTGAATATCTTGGTGGATCTGCTCTAAAGACCCCGCTGGAGCGGCTTCTAAATTTTCCACATGCAAGATCCCCATCTCCCGCAGCGATTCAACGGCCTTGCTGGAATCATTCTTATAAACGATCACATAGGTTTTTTTCATGGGGACGATCATAACAACACCTCGAACTAAACCAAAATCTCTTCCGCCGCTTTAAATTCAACTTTTTTCTTAGCGACCTTACTTATCCCGACGGCATTGGCCTGCTGATCACCCAAACTGATACGAATGCGGCGAATATTATCCAAGCATTCCGGGATCTTAACTTTTTCAAATAAATTCACACGCTGAGTTGTGATCCGCAATTCTTTCTCTAAGATCTCAATTTGCCTTTTTATAACAACGATCTCCGCTAAATGTTTGGCCAACAAACGGAATTCTTCAATCGCTTTATCCACCCAGAACGGCGTATGATAATAATCGTATTCCGGTTCAACAAATTCAGCCTTGTCAAAAAGAGGAATATTGGCTCCGGCAATATTCGTATATGTCACCAGGACTTTTGACGGCTTGATCCATTGACGGATATCGATCTTAAGATCACCTAAAAGACCTACCCACGCTTCGATCTGTTTTTCTTTTTGGTTAACAACGCTCATCCGCTCTTCCATATTGCGGCGGCATTCCAGGATCTTGATCTGCAATTGCTGCTTTTTTAACTGCAGCGTCGGAAGATAATGCCTGAATTGCTTGAGGCTGTCTCTTTGCTTTTTTAATTCCCCTTTAGTGAGTTTTATTTTTTCCATTGAGCTTAAGATGCTTTTGCTGCCATTTTATCCTTAGGCCAATATTCTTGGATCAAAGACTCCTTGATCCCTGTTTC
>CAYGEE010000020.1:13051-24635 GCA_964348765.1 uncultured Planctomycetales bacterium
AAATATCTGACAAGATCTTCCAGCAGCGATCTAATGCCTGTTCCAATGGAATATTAACAGAAAGGTCCATGATCTCATCTTCAAAACGTTTTCCATAAACCAAAAGTTTTTTATCCCAATTGCTCATTAAAAATCCCATAGAACGTTTTTCGATCGTCGAACGGTAATCAGCAAAAAGCTGGATCATCCGGTCCATGATCGCCCGATGATCCGGCCGTGTTTTTCCATTAACCTGCTGCTTTAAACGGCTTAAAGAACCGAACGGTTCAATACGCCCGCCACGAAGATAATATTGGCCTTCCGTAATGTAGCCGGTATTATCCGGCACCGGATGCGTAACATCGTCCCCCGGCATCGTCGTAACAGCCAGAATCGTGATCGATCCTGCTCCCGAAAAATCGACGGCTTTTTCATAACGGGAAGCTAATTGACTGTACAGATCTCCCGGATAACCTCGGTTAGACGGGATCTGTTCCATCGTAATAGAGATCTCCTTTAATGCATCTGAAAAATTTGTCATGTCCGTTAACAAGGCCAAAACGCGTTTTCCCTGCAATGCAAATTGTTCCGCGACAGCTAAACACATATCTGGAACAAGCAAACATTCCACGGTTGGATCCGATGCCGTATGAATAAAAAGAATGGATTTTGATAAAGCGCCTTGTTTTTCCAATGTCTCCTTGAAGATCAGATAATCATCATATTTTAATCCCATCCCGCCTAAAATGATCAGATCAACCTCAGCCTGCATAGCAATTCGCGCTAAAAGTTCATTGTAAGGTTCACCGGCGATCGAAAAAATTGGAAGCTTCTGCGATTCGACAAGCGAATTAAAAACATCGATCATCGGAATACCTGTACGGATCATCTTTTTAGGAACAACACGTTTAGAAGGATTGACCGACGGCCCGCCGATAGGGATCATATTCTCTGTTAATGAAGGGCCCTGATCACGCGGCTCACCGCTGCCGGTGAACACTCGCCCAATAAGATCTTCCGAAAAAGAGACCTGCATCGGATGGCTTAAAAAGCGCACTTTATCATCTGTGGACACGCCCCGGCTTCCCGCTAACACCTGCAGATAAACTTTCTTTCCTTCTAACCGAATGACCTGGGCCAAAGAAATACCTCGTGCTGTTTTTATCTCGGCTAACTCACGATACCCTATGCCGTCAGCCTCAACCGTGATAACATCACCTGCGATCTGAATGATCTGACTATAGATTTTTTGCATACATTTCCTTTTTTAAAGTCTTTTTATTTCTCGAAAAATTACTTTGCCGCCATTTGAACGGAAGCCTTCATTAATTTAGCGCGGATAGATTGTTCCAGATCCTTGAATTCCTTAGTATCAAAGGCTGTTGAATTCCAATTCACAAAGACCTGCCGCAATTCCTGAAAATATCGTCGAGCAGCATCTTTACTATCAAAAGACATTTCCAGTTTTATGATCTCATGGATCAAATTGTAAACATAGATCTGACGATCTTTAGACGTAGCTTCATCCATTTTATCAAAAGCATTTTGCTGTAAATAAACAGAATCGAAAAAATCACCTTTTAAATAATCAATAAATTCCCCAAGGGATGTTCCCTCTTCCCCGACGACCTTCATCATTTGATTCACACTTTGACTTTTACGTAATATCGCTCGGCCCTGTTCAGTCTTTTTATCGTCTATAAAACTCGTATATTTGCTCCAGCTTTCTAGCGGATCGATAGAAGGGAATTTTCGCGCATCTGCCCGGGCTTTTGATAACCCTAAGAATCCTCCAACGACCTTTAATGTCGCCTGCGTAACCGGCTCTTCAAAGTTCCCACCCGCCGGAGAAACCGCTCCGCCGATCGTGATCGAACCTATAGCGCCGTTACGAAGGAGCACTAATCCGGCCCGTTCATAAAAAGCCGCTATCCGTGATTCCAAATAAGCAGGGAAAGCTTCCTCACCCGGGATCTCTTCCAATCGCCCCGACATCTCCCGCATCGCCTGTGCCCACCGGGAAGTTGAATCCGCAAGAAGAAGGACCTGCAGCCCCATTTGTCGATAATATTCAGCAAGAGTTACCGCCGTATAAACACTGGATTCTCGCGCCGCTACCGGCATGGAACTTGTATTACAAATAATGATCGTTCGGTCTAAAAGTGTCCGATTGGTTTTAGGGTCAATTAAATGCGGAAATTCTTCCAGGATCTCAACAACTTCTCCCGCGCGTTCACCGCAGGCTGCGACAATAACAACATCTACTTCCGCATGGCGGCTCAACAAATGCTGCAAAACTGTTTTCCCGGCGCCGAACGGCCCCGGCGTACAAAACGTCCCACCAACAGCAACGGGAAAAAGGGTATCAATGATCCTCAATTTAGTAACTAACGGTTCTTTAGGCTGGATCTTCTGTGCGTAAGCTTTAATGGGGATCTTAACAGGCCACGTTTGCACCATCTTAACCTGATGCTCTTTGCCCGTATGATCTTTTAGTTTAGCAACAACTGTATTGACCGAATATTCGCCCTTTGGAACGATCTCGATAACTTCCAATTCCCCCGAAAGAATAAAAGGAGCCATAATCCAATGCTTAAAGATCTTTTCAGGAACAATCCCCAATTGATCGCCTGCCTTAACTTTGTCACCCGTTTTCACACTTGGCGTAAATTCCCATTTTTGATTTTCATCAAGAGGTTTTAAGTAAGCGCCCCTTTTTAAAAAGAAGCCATACTTTTGCGCCAATTGCGGCAAAGGATTCTGAAGACCATCATAAATTTGTCCAAGAAGACCTGGCCCCAACTCGACACTTAATAATTCTCCGGAAAATTCAACCCCATCACCTATGCGGATACCCATGGTATCTTCAAAAACCTGCAGATCTGCACGCTTTCCTTTAACCCGAATAACCTCCGCCTTTAGTTTCTCTTCACCGACGACAACATAAGCCACTTCGTTCTGCATGACCTTATCGTCAAATTCAACCGCCACCATATTACCATTAACGGCAAATACTTTTCCTTTTCGGATATTCTCCACTGTTGACTCCTTTTAAGATGACAAAATTAACTTAAAACTACTTCAATATTTTTATACTCTCCAAAAAGCGCCCGGCCGCTTGGTGAATCGATCTTTTCATATTTCTCTAGAATTTTTAATTTTAACGCGTAGCAGATCAAATACGGCATATTAAAATATTCGAACCGCTGTAAATTGTCTAAATAGTCCCATCGTGAATGATCAAAGACCTTCTCCGCTGACAAAGGATCCTCCGCCTGCAATGCCTGATCGATCGTATTTCTAAAGAATACATCGTCCGGCCTTGCTCCGCGCAGATAAAGGTGCGGATCTTTTCCAGCCCTTTTTGCTCGAAAATAAGCCAATTCATTCTTAAAATGATGATTGAATTCATTCCATTTGAGCAGAACATGATGATTGTGTTTCATTTTCACGGTTTCTTTTTTAATGATCTCATCTACAAGATGATAATCTTCTTTTGCCAGTTGAGATTGACATCGTTCCAATAAACCATGGCTGGATAATGGAGGCTTTTGATTGAATTGAAGCGCCGGCAGACTCGCCACCAAAAAATAATAATAGGTCATGATCTTAATTCTGCTTTTTCAGAAACGCATATTCTCGAATCAACTCTTTATTTAAAAACCGAGGCCATGTCGTGACTTAATCCGCTGCTTAAATATTTCGATAAACTTTCGTCCGTCACATCGAAGAATGATCTCCCGCCGTCAAAACTGATCGTAAACCCGCGGGCAATATCAGACGAGGATTCAATGCGGATCGGCTGTTTCATTTGTTTTTGAAGCTTCGCCAGAAGACTTTCTTTCACTTCCTGATAACTATCTCCCAGAACAATCCTGATATCCGCTGAATGTTCTTTCGAAAGACCGTTGACAACTAACGACTCTATGATCTTGACTGTTTGGTCAGCAGTTAAAGTATCTTTAAACTGTTTGTTAATGATCTTCTCAAGGGCGTTATGGATCTCTTGCTTAACGGCTATCATCGTATCCCTGGCCGATTGTTTTAAAGCGATGTTCGTTGCCTCCTGCATTTTTTTGATCTCTTCTTTCGCCTGAATGGTCATTTTCTGAGCCTGAAGACTAGCATCATCGATGACCTGCTTGGCTTTTTGCTTCGCGTCACGTTCTATTTCTAAAGCCTTTTGCTGAGCAGCATCAACACCTTCCGACTTAATTCGATCGATCAATCCTTGTAATTGCTGAGACATTTTTTCTCCTCATCGTGAACAGAATTCTTTAACTTGATTATCGGCTAGATCTCTCTTATACTGAAATTATGAATTTCTGGATGACATTTATTATTTTGGCTGTTTGTTTATTCATCATGAGCCTAGGCCTTCTTTTAAAACAACGGGTCTTAAAACGAGGCTGCTCATTGGGTAATGATTGCACATGCAAGGACACGCCTAAAGAAGATTGCGACAAAAAACCAGCCGATTAATAAAACAAGCCTGATCATTAAGGTTCACGATACAGGCTTATTTTATTTATACTAACCGAATGAATCATAAGCTATCATTTCTTTGGGCACGCCCAAAGAATCCAACATTCGAGTAACCGCCGCGATCATCATCGGTGGTCCGCATAAATAATATTCACATTCCTCAGGCTCAGGATGATTTTTTAAGTAATTATCCAACAAAGCATTGTGAATAAAACCTTTCATACCCGTCCAATTATCTTCGGGTAAAGGTTCAGAAAGAGCGATGTTATATTTAAAATTTGGGAAGTTCTTTTCGATATTCTCAAAATCCGGAGTATAAAACATTTCTCTTTTTGACCGTGCACCGTACCAAAAACTTACTTTTCGATTTGTTTTCATTGTATGAAACAAATGAAATAAATGACTTCTCATCGGAGCCATCCCGGCGCCTCCTCCGATATAAACCATCTCTCGATTCGTATCTTTAATAAAAAATTCTCCATAAGGACCGCTGATGGTCACTTTATCACCCGGCTTTAAACTAAAAATATAAGATGACGATTTTCCTGGAGGCAAACTCATATCCCTCGGAGGAGGAGTTGCAATGCGGACGTTAAGCATAACAATCCCCGGCTCTGCAGGATGACTCGCCATGGAATAGGCACGGAACAAGGGCTCCTCATTAACGGATTTCAAACTCCACAGATTATATTTATCCCAATCTGACCGAAACTTCTCTTCAATAATAAAGTTTTTGAAATCAATATTATGGGTAGGAATATCGATCTGAATATAACCCCCCGCCTGAAACTTCAAAGGTTTCCCCTGAGGAAGCTCTAGGACCAGCTCTTTAATAAAAGTCGCAACATTATTATTCGAGCGAACAGTACATTCAAATTTCTGAATATGAAAGATCTCGTCAGGAATACGGATCTTCATATCGCTTCTTACCTTGACCTGACAACCCAAACGATAATGTTCCCGCTGCTGAGCCCGGCTTATCTGACCAGTCTCCGTTGGAAGAATCCCGCCGCCGCCTTCAAGGACTTGACACCGGCACATCGCGCATGTCCCGCCGCCGCCGCATGCGGACGGCAAAAATATCTTTAGGCCCGAAAGAACAGATAAAAGACTTTTCCCTGTAGAAACGATAAGTGGCTTAGGATCATCATTAATAAATATCTTAACATCGCCGACACGGACAAAGGTCCTTTCAACCAGCATCAAAACAATGATCAAGACTAAAATGATCCCAGTAAAAACAACTGTACTAGTCATAACAAAACTTAAAAAATGCATAATAAGATCCTCTTAGTACTATTATAATCTGATCCCTGCAAAACACATAAATCCCATCGACATTAAACCTGATAAGAGCATCGTAATGCCAAGCCCGCGTAACGGTGCGGGAACGTTGGAATACCATAATTTTCGACGGATCGCCGCCATTGAAATAATGGCCAACGCCCATCCAATACCACCACCCAAACCAAAAACAACTGATTCCAAAAAATTATATTCTCTTTGATCCATAAATAACGCGGCTCCTAAGATCGCGCAATTAACTGCGATCAAAGGAAGAAAGATCCCCAGCGCGCTGTATAAAGGCGGACTAACTTTCTCCATAACCATTTCGACAATCTGCGTCATTGCTGCAATAACAGCAATAAATGAAATAAAGATCAAGAAGCTTAAATTAGCCTGAGGCATTCCCGCCCAAGTCAAGGCCCCTTTAGCCAATAAAAAATGTTTGATCGCCCAACAAGCCGGGGTGCAGATAACCATGACAAAAATAACAGCAACCCCTAAGCCTATAGCGGTTTCAATTTTTTTAGAACAAGCAATATACGAACAATTTCCCAAAAAGAAAGCTAATAAAATATTCTCAACAAAGATGCTCTTAATTGCCAAACTTAAATAATGTTCCATTGTTTCTCTCCTCTTTAACGTTCCGCGTACCCAGAAATATAACGCTGCAACCAAACAATAATTCCCAGAAGAAAAAACGCACCCGGAGCCAAAACCATCATTCCATTATTAACATAACCATGCGCGTATAAAGCCTGCGGCACAACATGATATCCAAGTAATGTTCCTGAACCAAGGATCTCACGGATCGTTCCAATTATAATTAAAATAACGCTATAGCCCAACCCGTTTGCAAGACCATCTAAAAATGATTTCCAGGGCGGATTACCCATCGCAAAAGCTTCCAATCGACCCATAACAATACAATTCGTAATAATAAGCCCGACAAAAACACTTAACTGCTTGCTAACATCAAAAAAATACGCCTGCAAAAATTGATCCAGCGAAATAACAAGCGCAGAAACAACCGTTAACTGAACAATGATACGAATTTTTGATGGAATAAAATTGCGGATAAGAGAAATAACAACATTAGCTAACGTCGTAACAAAAGTAAGCCCAAGAGCCATAAAAATAGCAGCTTTTAGCTGAGTGGTGACAGCAAGCGCCGAGCAAATCCCCAGAATTTGCAGAGTGACCGGATTTGCATCCCAGACACCATCCGTAATTATTTTCTTATTCTTTTTCGATAACAATGCCTCGGCCATAATCCGCCCCCTATTTTAAAACAACCAAACATTAAAATATTCTAAATTTACGTCTTTCTTATTTTTGAGAAATAATGATCATATATCTTGAGCCAACGATCTAAAAGATCCGTTACGCCATTTGCTGTAAGTGTTGCGGCAGTGATACCATCAACACGGCTTTTCAGATCGTCGTCTTTATATTGATTGGCAGCAACCCCCTTGACAACAACGATCGGGGTTAATTTCCGGTCTTTTTCTGACCAAATACTCTTGCCTTTAAAATTATCCTGGAACCAATCTTTCTCGATCTCAGCGCCAAGACCAGGCGTTTCGCCATGCTTGTAAAATGTTATACCGCGCACTGTCACAGCATCTGTTTCCAAAGCAAAATATCCATATAAGGTCGACCATAATCCTTGTCCGAAAATCGGGAAGGCATAAGAAATAATGCTGTTTGCTTCCCTGTAGATATATAGTGGATAAACTTTCTCACCATCTTTGATCGAATCCGGTTTTCGATTTTCAATAAGATTACCGTCAACATCAATGACAGCTTCCTCAATTTTACTTTGATAAGCATTTAGAATCTCTTGCGGGGTTGCCTTTAATCCAAGCGGTGACTGAAGTTTAACGGCTTTTAAAATATTCTTCTTAACCTCAAGCTCCGCGTTAAGCTCCTGCTTTGTACGAAGCCCTTCTGTAATAGCAGAAAGCATAACAGCGCAGACCAAGCAAATAATCAAGGCAAAAGTGAAAACATACTTATTACTATTAATATTCACAAAAAATCCTAAGGTTTTACAGTTACTCTTTTCAAGCGTTTATTAATATTCGCCTGAACAATGAAATAATCTATTAGCGGAGCAAATGCATTCATAAATAAAACAGCCAGCATCATGCCTTCTGGATAGGCTGGGTTCACGATCCTGATCAAAACAGTCAGCGCTCCGATCAAAAACCCGTAAAGCCAACGGCCAAGATCTGTAGCCGCCGAGGATACTGGATCAGTCACCATAAAAACAGATCCAAAAGCAAAACCTCCCATAACCATGTGCCAATGTGGAGCTAAGGAAAAAAATGCCAATTTGTCCTGTCCCTGGATCAGATTAAAAATGCCACTCATAACAAGCAACCCCAAGACCGATCCGGCAACTGATCTCCAACTTGCGACACCTGTTATCAAAAGAAATGCCAGCCCTATCAAGCAAGCAAGCGCCGAAGTCTCACCGATCGACCCAGGCACAAAACCTAAGAACATATCTTTAAAAGTATAACCCGCATCTGTTAAATGCTGGACTAAATCAGCTCCTTTTGGTGTGGAAGCAGCAATCGCCAACGGAGTCGCTCGGGTAAATCCATCAACCGCAACCCAAACGTTAGACCCGGATATTTGTGCCGGATATGCAAAAAAAACAAAAGCTCGAGCGACCAAAGCCGGATTAAAAACATTCATTCCTGTCCCACCAAAAACTTCTTTCCCAAAAACAACACCAAAAGAAATCCCCACCGCAACCATCCACAATGGGATCGTCGGCGGCAATATCAGCGCATATAGGATCCCCGTAACTAAAAACCCTTCATTAATTTCATGTTTCCTGATCACAGCAAAAACAACTTCCCAAAACCCGCCCGCAGCGTAAGAAACAAGAATAATAGGTAAAACTTTTTCTAGCCCCAAGATCCAACATTGAGCCGGAATGATCATCATCTTCTTGGCAAGTAAGATCTGATACCCTACATTATAGATCCCCATTAAAATTGCCGGTATTAAAGCAAGAACAACCAAGATCATGACTCTTTTCAAATCAACAGCATCACGAACATGCGGTGATCTTGCTGTGGTTTTTCCCGGTGTTAACAAAAATGTTTCTGTTGCTTCAAAAAGCGGATAAAGTTTCTCTAAAGGTTTCCCTTTTTCGAACAACTTTCCAGCATCATGTATCATGTTCTCTAAAAACTTCATTTCTTAAGCCTCTTTCTCAACGAGATCAAGCCCTCGACGGATAATCCCACACACATCAGTTTTAGAGGGGCACGCAAAAGCCGCCAAGGCAAAATCTTCCTCATCACATTCTAGGATCCCTAGTCGTTCGCATTCTTCAATATCACCAACGCCTATCGCTTTGATCAAAAAGAACGTCAAAACATCCAAAGCAACATATCTATCAAAAACATTATTAAGAACGATCGCTCGATCGCTCCCATTTTTATCCGCATCAAGAGATGCTTCTCTGTTCTTATCAAGCGCTGAAAAAAATGTATTTGACAATGTAAATTTATTAAATCCAGGCGAAAGCCAACCCAGAAATTCTCGCTTGCCGCCTTCAGGAATGATCGTGAGCTGTGAATCATAAAATCGAACAAACCCATTTGGCCCAATATTTGTCCCGGACAAAACGCTTCCGGAAATACAGCGTTTGCCCTGCAAGTTGCTGCCCTGAAGAAGAACCGAGATCGGCGCACCAATAACCGTCTTCGCATAACATTTTTTCTGAACGCCCTCTCCAGCGACGGAAACAACTCTATCCGCCGAATAAACTCCATGTTGGAATAATTTCGCGATGCGAAGGACGTCTTGAGCTTCTACATACCACACCGCATCTGCTTTATTAATAGGATCAACGTAATGAATGTGAGTGCTAACATTCCCTGCGGGGTGCGGACCGAAAAAACGGTGAGTTTCAACATTTTTAGCCTGAGTCAAAGCTTTAGATCTAGCATCCGGAGACACGCAAAGATGAACCTTGCCGTTTGTAAGCTTTTTTAAAACATCAAGCCCATATTGAAAATCCTCTTCCTTTCCATTTAAAACAAAATCCACATCTAACGAAAGCGGATCCGTACTCATCGCGCGAACAAAAAGTGACTTGGGAGTTATGCTATGATTAGCGATCTTAGAAAATGGCCTTTGACGGATCACGGGCCAAAGCCCGCCCTTTAAAAGCTGTTCGATAACCTGTTCACGCTTTAACCCGGACAACTGATCTTTGGAGTAGCCTGGAAGGATTTCTGGGTCTTGTTTGCCATCCGCTTCAATGATGATCGACAGAAGCACACGTTTATCTCCTCGATTGATCGCAATGACTTTTCCACTGACAGGCGAACCAATGACGACCTCAGGATGATTTCTATCACATAAAATGGGGGAACCCACTTTAACATAACTATCAATTTTAACGACTAAATTTGGTTTAATACTCGGAAAATCTGAAGGAAGGATCGCGACCTGCTTTGGAAGACCAACAGCAAGAACATCCTTAACCGCAGGACCCTTGAGATTGATGCTTTTCCCTTTTTTTATATAAAAATCTGCCATAAAAACAACTTTTCACTAACCGAATCAACTTAAAAATAAGAAATTTTCACAAGAAAATTAAAATCAAGATAAAACCTAACAACCCACTTACACTGTCACAGCTCTAATTCTTTGTCAAGAATTGTTGTAAAAATATTCCCAGCAAGGGTTTACATATTCGCAATGATCATTTCCACGTCGACATATTCTCTGACCAACCGCGTTGCTTCTCTGATCTTGTCCCGATCTGTTGATTGGATCTTACAGATCAAGTGTTCGATCTTTGCCGCAACTGTATACGTATCATCATCTGTGATAAGAACAGGGATCTTGCTATTTTTTAAAAGATCAACGATCTTTGGATTCGGCATTAAACCACCCGTCAAAATTATTCCTGAAACGCGCAACATCTTATTGCTAACTAAATGAGAACTTACCGCTAACAAAATATTGTCAACCCTGTCTCCAGAAGTAACGACCAATGTTCCATCTTTAAGATAATGGATCATATTATGCGGCTCCATCGCGGCAACAATAGTGTGCTGGATCCGCCGGCCAACGCCCTCCCCGCCACACAAAAGTTCTAAGTTCAGTCTCTTTCTTACTTGATCAACCGTCGGATCGCTTAACAACGGCTCGATCGGGATCACTCCCAAAAGCTTTATTCCTTTATTCAGAAGCCCTTGTGTTAAAGTTTTTTTGATCTTATCGAACTTCTCTGGAATAACCTTATTTATTATAACCCCTAGAACCTCAACATGATTTAGCTCAAATAAGGCTTTATTTAGGGATATCTCATCAATGCTTTTCCCAATACCGCCTTCAGAAATAATAATAACTTTTGAATGTAAAAGCCTGGCGACGTCAGCATTCGAAAAATCAATAACAGACCCAACTCCCGCATGGCCTGTCCCCTCGACAATGATCGCGTCTTTATCTTTAATAAGCGTTTTAAAGGATCTTTCTATCGCGTCTTTTATTTTCTCGGGTTGCGGATCAAAAATATATTTCTCAGTAAATCCCGGGCCGATTGTGACCGGGCTCATGTCCTTTAATTTCTTAAAATGAAAAACCTGGCTGATCAAATGTGAATCCTTATCAATGCTTAATTCACCAACATTCACAAACTGCTGACCGACGGGCTTCATAAAAGCAGTTTTCAATTTCCGTGATAAAAAAGCTTTATAAAGACCCAGAGAAATAGTCGTTTTCCCGGCATCCTGATGGATGGAAGATAAGAAAATATTTTTAAGTTTTTTTCGTCTCATGATCTTGAATTATTATATTG
>CAYGEE010000021.1:0-24326 GCA_964348765.1 uncultured Planctomycetales bacterium
TAATAATAAAGGAGAAGAAACAATGAAAAAAGAAGCGGTTGTTTTAGGTGTTGTTCTGGCAGTTGTGTTCATGGTTTCAGGGGTTAAAGCAGAAGAAAATATGGCAGCTTCGGCTGTTACAGATGCTCCAGCAGCTGTGGCGACTGAAGTTGGAAATAAAATATGCCCTGTAAGCGGTGAAAAAGTTGATTCCATGGGTACGGAGATCATTAAAGAGGAATATAATGGGAAAGTCGTGAATTTCTGCTGTTCAATGTGTCTTAAGGATTTCAAAAAGGATCCCGAAAAATTCTGTAAGATAGCAGAAGCTGAAGTTCTGGCGGAAAAAGATGCTATGCCCGCTGCTGAAATGAAAGAAATGCCGGCGATGGGTGATATGCATGATATGCATGATATGCATGATATGGAAGACATGAAAGAAGTTGCTCCGGTGGTTGAAGAGAAGAAATAAATAATAAAGTTGTTTTTTTGTCATTCCCGCGGAAGCGGGAATCCATATGCTATGTGGATTCCCGCTTTCGCGGGAATGACATAATATAAAATATGAATCTTCCCATCCATCCAATTTTAGTCCATTTCCCGATTGCTCTTTTTGTAACGGCATTTCTTTTTGAGATGCTTAGTCTCGTTTTTAAGAATGAAAAATTTCATCAAACGGCGATGAGTATTTATATTTTTGCCACACTTCTTACACCGTTTGTTGTTAAGACAGGATTATGGGAAGAAGAACGTCAGCACATTAAGCATCCTATTCTTGAACTTCATGAGCATTATGCTCTTATTACTATGTGGGGATCGCTCGCGTCGCTTGTCCTCTTAGTGTTTATTAATAAATTTTTTAAAAAATTTTTAAGGGTTTTCTTTGTTTGTTTAACGATTCTGGGTGCGGGCTTTGTCAGTGTGACTGGCTATTACGGCGGGACAATGGTTTATGAATATGGCGTGGGAGTCGAAAAATGATCATGGCCAATTAACTATGTTTAAGCTCATAAGAAATATTTTGGTTCTGGTAGTTATTTCTATCGCTTCGATCTGGATGTGGAGTTTCTATACACAATTTGTGCGCGAGAATAAGATCCTTAAAGAAGTGATTTCCCGCCTGGAAGCAGAGTCGAGAGTTGCCGAAGTGCTTGTGACAGGCGTCAATTTTGATGAAAAAACGAATAGTAACCGCACAACGATCAAATTCCTTGAATACGATTTCCGAGGAAAACCTCTGGCACCGAGATATTTTACATTTACCGGCAATGTTATCCAGTTCCAGTCGCTCGTGATCCGTTTTAATGATATTTACATCAGAAATGGAGATAAGCTTAAAGGCAAAAGCGCTTATATTTTTTGGAAAGTTTTTATGCTCGATGGAAGTAAAACCCAGGAATTTGAAATAACGCCGTTGAATTCTATTCCTGATGGATATAAGATCCAGGGAGCTGCAGATCCTTTTGAAGAAAAATTGTGGCAGAATTTTTGGGCTTATGCGCTTGAACCCGACCGAGCTCAAAAAGAAGGTATTAAAAATGCTCAGATCGAAGCGCCGGGCACGGTTTTTGTTTCGGGAAATCTTTATACGATCATTATTGAGCATGACGGGGGCCTTCGGATCGACTCAAAGCCATTATCACCGATCTTGCAGGGAGAGAAGTTTTAATACAAAGAGCAGTTTTCATTGATCGATATTTTTATGTCTTCACAAAAGAATAACAAAATTTTAAATTTTTTTTCTCAGCCTTCTTTTTGGATATGTTTTTCATTCCTTATTTGGATCGTTATCTTTCGAGGGTGGTTGACGAATAAGAACGTATTGATCTCAGATGCTTTGGCGTATTATGAGCATTTTGATTATTATATGTTCAATCTTGGCCGCGGGGTTTTTCCGATGTGGGAACCTACGCGCGTTGTCGGTGTTCCTGTCGAATTTTTCCTGCGGAGGATTGGATCCTTTAATCCCTTGATCTTTATTATTTTATTAATGATGAAGTTGGGGATCTCTTACAAGTACGGTTATTTTATATTTTTGGCATTGTATTTCTTCCTTGGGATGATCGGTTTTTATAAACTAGCCAAGGTTATTCTTAAAGATGCGAAGATCGCTTATGTGGCTTATTTGCTTTTAATGTTCTCATCGTTGGGAACACGGTTGTTTGATTCTTATATCCTGTTGACGTTCATTCCAATGGTTTGGTTCTTTTATTTTCTGATCGCGTTCTCTCAGGAGACAAAAAAGCATCAATTGTTAGGTTTGGTTTTTTGCCTGATGCTTCTTTTTACGACTTATATCCCATTTTACTTTATTACGATCTTCATTACTTTCTGCGTGTGCTTTGGTGTCTTTTTCTTTCGAGAATTTCCTTTAATAATCGAAAGATACCGGAAATTTATCAATGTGAATAAATTTCTAGTTTTTTTGTGTGCAACTATTTTTCTTTTGTCCCTTATCCCAGGAGCTCTGTTTTTCTTGGATGGTCAAAAAGGAGACATTGCTATGCCGATGAGGAATTATCAATATAGCCAGCAAAATATAGCTACCCAAGGATTAGAGAACGAAGGCCGGGAAAATGTTCTTTCTGTGAATATTAAAACGGTCACTCAGTGGGGGATCGAGGAGGATCTTGCTTTTTCGGAATATTTTGGCAATGTGAAAGATTTTAACTTTGCGATCATTTATATTCCTATTTTTGCTTATATTGTTTTTCTTTTGGGAATGACGACCAGGGTTAATCGGAAATTGTTATTTTCATTCATCTGGTTGGTCTTTGTTTCGCTTATTAGTTCACCGAAGATCGCGGCGGTTTATCAATTTCTCTATGAGCACATTTTTTATTATAAGTATTTTAGGAATCTGCACTTTTTTCTGTGGTTTATGTTATTACCGGTCTTTGTTATTTTCCTTGCTGAGCAGTTACGGCATATCCTTAATTGGGATTTTAAGAAAAAGAAAGGGATGTTTGTTCGGGTTGGTTTTATTGTTCTCGTACATTTGGGATATTTGTTCTATCTTTATAAAGAAGCAGATCTGACAGGGATCATTTTTACGACGGTGATCTTGAGCCTGCTTTTTTTCGTTTTATATGCTTTTGGTGTTTTTGCACAGAGAACATGGCTTTTATTATCAGTTTTGACATGTGTGATCTGTCTTGCGCCGGCTGAGGTTTATCATTATTTGAGTATGAACTCGGTGAAGCTTGTAGAAAAGGATCCGCCGTATCTTTACTACAATGGAAAGGATTTTCTTTCTTTTCAGTTCCCGAAGAAGGAGCCGTCAAAGCCTATAGAGAGGTTGAAATTGCCGGAAAAAGGAGCTGGATCGAAACTTTCTGAGCATCAAAGTGCTACAAAGGTTTATATGGATGTTAAATGGACCGCGTGGCTTCGTGATCATGTTGATCCGAATATTTTTGAAGGGTGTTACAGAAGTAAAGTTAGCCTTTATGATAAAGTTGAGTGGATGGATGATGTTGATTTTGATTTTAAGAAATTAGAAAATGCGATCATCCGTAACGACAATGTCGCGTTTGTCTCCTCATCAGAGGCGGTGCGGGAGATCTCAAAAAGTACAGTTTTAGCGCCTCATCCGATCTTTATCACTCAAAGTTCTGATGAGGTTAAATTGTTAAGCAATGATATTAATGACGTCAAGTTTCAGACGCATCTGGAGTCTGCGAAGTTCCTGGTTTATAACGATAGTTATCATGGAGGATGGAAAGCTTTTGTCGATGGGAAAAAAGTTGACCTTTATCGGGCTAATTTTGCTTTTAAGGGTGTTTGGGTCCCTGAGGGGGATCACGTTGTTTATTTTAAGTTTGGAGAGACTTGGAAATATGTTATGAACTATTTTTATATTGGATTGTTTTTTGTTTTCTTTGGTTTCTTTGTTTGGATGTGGATAAAAGAAGATCGCCGGGATCTTGGTCTTTTAAAGAGATAAGGTTTATATGATGAAAAGAGTTTTTGATCTTATGAGGGCTATCTTTAGCAGTGTTTTTTTTCTTTATGTGGTCTTGTTCTTGTGTTCGTTCTTGTTTGTTGATTACAAAGATCTTAAGCATAAAGTCGAGCTGGCGACTCTCGATCGTTTTCGGCCCGCATCTTTTAAATATCTTTTGAATTATCGGTCATCCGAGGGGCCGATCGATCAGAAGTTGTTAAGAAAATATGTAAAGTATTTTGAGACAACGGTTAGGATCTTTCCTAAGCTTTCAGAGCCTTACGCTATCTTGGGGCATTGTTATTATCATCAAGGGGATATTTCTAAAGCGATCGAATTATATGAGAAGAGTAGTGTGTTGAATCCTTATTTCTTTTGGAATCAATATGACCTTGGATTGCTTTATTATAAGAAAGGTCTTTATAAGGATGCGCGGAAGCGTTTTGAAAAAGCTTTATTGACTCAGATCGACGGGAACGTCGCATTCTTGACATCTTCCCGTATATATTATCCATTTTTAGAAGATGCGCACTTTGATTTTCCGATCATAAAGAAAGAATTGAAGGATGGTTATAGCATCGCAAGTCTTTTTTTATTGAAATGTTATGCGGAGCTTAAGCAATATTCTCAGATGAGGAATTCGGCATTGTTTGCTATTGCTTCTAATTTAAATTTCATTGCGGACTATTATTATTATGCGGGGCTTGCATCGTATGAGTTGCGTTATTTTCCTGAAGCTTTAGCATCTTTTCAAAGTTGTTTAAAGAATAACCCTGAGCATGTTGAGGCCTTGTATTATTTGGGGATGACTTTGGGAATGTTAGGGAAGGAAGAGCCTTCTTTGAAGGCTCTTGAAGCATCACAATCTTTAAAAATGATCCATGAAAGCGGATTGGTCGATCTGACTAACCGTGATACGCAAATATTTTAATCTAATGAGAATTTTCGATATTTTTAAAAAAGTCTTTAAGGAAAGTATGCTCATGCCGTTAGTGATCGGCTTTGCTATTTGGGTATATTGTCTTTGGGGATTTATTTTTAATAAATTGGAGTTAAGCTCTGATGCGTTGGCTTATATGGAACATTTTCGATATTTCTCGGAACAAATTGCCAGAGGTGTTTATCCTTTGTGGGAACCTGGTCGGGAATTGGGCACACCAATTGAATTCTTCTTAAGAAGGATCGGGTCCTATAATCCATTTGTTCTTGTTCCGCTTATATTCAATAAAGTTGGGATCCCATTTGTGAATGCTTATTTGATATTCTTAGCGTTGTATTATTTCTTAGGCCTTTTGGGTTTTTATTTCCTATGCAAAGAGATCTTTAAGGATAAGTTTTTAGCTTTTTTGGCTTTTTTAATGCTAATGTTCACGTCTATCGGGACGAGGCTTTTTGATTCTTATATTCACTTTACATGTGTCCCGCTTGTTTGGCATATCTATTTTTTGATTTTGTTCGCTCGGCGGCCTCAAAAATATTCTTTTCTTGGGATAACTTTTACTGCAATGATCCTCATGACAACGTATATCCCATTTTATTCTTTTACGATCCTCGTTTCGTTGGTTTTAATGTTTTCATTGTTTTATTATTCAGAGTTTATCAACACTCTTAAAAGGACTTTTCAATTCTTTAAAAAGAGTAAGTTCTTTGTTGGATCGTGTGTTCTGATCTTCTTGGTCTCGGTGATCCCCGGGATATTGTTTTTTCATGAAGCTAAAGATGGTGATGTTGTCTTTCCGCAAAGGCACAATAATTCGACGTCGAGTAATTCTTTAGCTGTTGATTACAATACTGTAACGCAGTGGGGTATTGAGGAAGATATCTTATTTTCAAAGGAGTATTCGAAGTCCGGCCAATTTAGATTTGCGATCGTTTATATCCCTGTTTTTGGTTATCTTTTACTGGTCTTGGGGCTATTTCTTGCGATCCGAAAGCGTTTATTGTTTTTGTTTGTTTGGAGCTTGGTTATTCTGATCGCTTTTTCGTATCATGCACCGGTGTATCAGTTTTTATTTAAGCATGTTTTTTATTTTAAGTATTTTCGCAATTTGCATTTCTTTTTGTGGATGATATCGCTTCCGTTATTAGTTCTTTTGATGGTGGAACAACTTGGGATATTACTTAGTTTTAAACCAAAAAATAAGATCGAGCAGTTTGGGATCTTGGTGTATGTCATTATTGTTCATTTAGCTTTTCTTGTCTATGTCATTAAAGAGGCTGACGGGATCATTTCTACGTATTTAAACATTTTATTGAGCTTAGTATTCTTTATTTTATATTTTTGTAATTATTTCAAAACGAGGCGAGGATTGTTCATAGTCTTTCTTCTGGGACTTGTTTGCCTTCAGCCCATACAGGTGTATCAAGGTTTGCAGGAGAACTCAACTAAAAGAAGGCTGACAAACTATCGTTATGAGAACGATGCCAATTATGTCAGTTTACGTCTTTTAGATACTGAGCCTTCCACAGAAAAATATCGTGATCCGCTTAGCTTACAGAAGTTGATAAAATCGGATAATTCTCCGGGGACATATATTGGTACGAAATGGAAGAATTTTCTTTATTCTAATTTTGATCCTGAATTAGTTGGGAGTTTTGAGAATATTAAATTCTTGATCTATGATCGTGTTGAGCGAATGGATGATAATGATATTGATCTTCTTAAGGTTGCGAATACTTTAGCAACATTTCCTAACGCGGCTTTAATCCCTTCGGATTCACCGATCACGCCATTTGAGAATGTTCCAATGCAGAACGTTAAAAGAAATGCGATGGTTATTTTGTCAGGATCGACTGAGCTTAAGATCATAGGCTTTGATGTCAATTATGCACGACTAAGGATCAATTTCCCAACAGCTAAATTTTTAGTATATAACGATCCTTTTCATAAAGATTGGAATGCGTTCATTGATGGCAAAAAGGTGCCGTTATGGCGCGCAAATCTAGCTTTTAAAGGGGTTGTCATTCCTGCGGGTGAGCATGTTCTTGAATTTAAATTTGCCGATTTTGGGAAATATGCACTTAATATCTTTTTAATGGTCCTTTTTAATTGTGTTTTATTCCGATTAATATTTCTTTGGGTCAAAGAACGTAAGGATGAGGATCTTCAGGGGTTAAGTCATGGTTAATCGATATCTAAGACCTGCTTTCTTATTTCTGATCAAACGTATTTTTTGGTTATATTTTCTTGCGTTTGTGATCGTGATCAACATGGTTGATTATCGGGGAACTTTGGATAAGATCCAATTAACGACATTAAATCGTTTCCGCCCGGCATCTTTTCGGTATTTGATTGATGTTTCAGAGAACCGGAAGCTTTATAATAAGAAAAAGATGGAGGAGTATACTTTTTATTTCCAGAAAGTTACGGAATATCTTCCAACACAGGCGGATGCTTTTGGGCTTTTAGGGTTTTGCTATTATCAGCAGGGTCTTAAGGATAAAGCTTTGCGTGTTTACAAGAAAGCTATCGAACTTCATCCGTATTTGTTTTGGTTCTATTATAATGCGGGATTGATCCAATTTCAGGAGGGCCATTATCAGGAGGCCAGTGATCTTTTAAGAAAGGGCCTTGATCTTAATCAAGAAGTTTCGCTGAAATACATTATGATGTCAGCGCGGGTTTATTTGCCGGTCTTAATTACAACGACGGAGGATGTCCCGAATTATATTCTTTTGCAGCTTGCCAATGGTTATCGAAAAGCACATTTATTATTAGCTCTTTCGTGTGAGCATCAAAAGAATTATACTGACATGGTCAATCATGCCTCTTTAGCGATCCGGCTTAATTTGGATCAAAAAGGAGAGTTTTATTATTTAGTCGGTGTTGGTTCGTATCAGTTGAAAAGTTATGAGAACGCGATTCTATTTTTAAAGAAAAGCATTGAAAGAAATCCTTATCATTCTGAATCTTATCGATATATGGCGCTTTGTTTAAAAGAGGCAGGAAGGGATGCTTTGGCAAATGACTTTCAGCAAAAGGCGGATCTGCTTAAGAAGGCAGAGCCGATCTCGATGGTTGATGAACGATTGTTTACTTTGGAAGTTTATTAAAGGAATGGCATGTATCGACATCAGATAAAGTTCTTTGGGTTGTTCTTTCTGTTAATAGTTGTTTTCTTTGGTTGTAGTTCGCCGCTGAGCTATCATGCGATACGGCAGTCTTTTTTGAAAGTTGATCGGCTTGATGGGATCAGTCGGGAAGAAGCGGTCATTTTAGCGCAATATCATATTATTAGTAAGGGATTAGGCAGCAGGCTTTATTCATTAGAGCCTTTTGATATTGAGGAAAAGAATATTTGGGAAAAGAATGGAGAGATCATCGAATTTATCGTTGATCCGCCGGAAGATTTTAGTCAAAAGATCCAAAGAAGTTGGATCGTACTTTTTAAGGATAAACAAGGAAGTCTTTTAAATGGATATTATCCCGTTGAGCCCTTTTATGTAGAGATCGACCGTAAAAGCGGAGAGATCTTTGGCTGGGGAATTAAAAAATAAGAAAGTGAGTTGTAATGGAAATCGGAATTGTTGGATTACCTAATGTTGGCAAATCATCGTTGTTTAATGCTTTAACAGGTGCGGGAGTCGCCGCGCAGAATTTTCCGTTTACAACGATCGAACCTAACGTGGGTGTTGTGCCTTTGCCGGATGATCGGTTGAATTTTCTTGCTGGGAAATTCAACAGTAAGAAAATAGTTCCTGATGGGATACGCTTTGTGGATATTGCCGGCATTGTAAAAGGAGCCAGCCAGGGTGAAGGGCTGGGGAATAAATTCTTATCGCATATCCGGTCGGTGGATGCGATCGCTCATGTCGTGCGATGTTTCCGGGATGAGAATGTTATTAATGTTATGGGTGATCTAAACCCAATAAGCGCCATTGAAATTATTGAAATGGAACTTTTATTGGCTGATCTTCAGCAAGCCCAAAAAGGCATGGAAAAAGCGCAGAAAAATGCTAAGTCAGGGCAGGAAAAAGATAAAGAAAAATTGATCCTCGTTGAGGGAATCGTTAAAGCCTTTGAGCAGGGCAAAAGTGCCCGTGAGCAAAAAATACCAAAAGAGATCATGGATGAATTTCAATTTTTGACCGGTAAACCTATTCTTTACGTAGCTAATACGGATGAAGGCGGGGCGGATCCTCTGATGCTTAAAGCTATCCAAGAACACGCCAAGAAAGAAAATGCGGAAGTGATCTGTTTGTGTACGAAATTAGAAGCTGAGATCGTAGAATTGCCTATCGAAGAGCGAAATTCGTATTATGAGGCCGCCGGAATAACCTCTCCTGGATTGGCAACTCTTGCTCAAGCGGGCAGAAGGCTCTTGGGTTTGGTTTGTTTTTTTACTGCTGGAGAGCAAGAATCGCGCGCTTGGCTTATTCGACAGGGGACAACGGCTCAAAAAGCCGCGGGAAAGATCCACACAGATATTGAACGGGGCTTTATTCGTGCGGAAACGTATAAATATGATGATCTGGTCAGATTGGGCTCTCATCAGGCGATACAGCAAAATGGGTTGGTAGCTTTGGAAGGTAAAGATTATGAGGTTAAAGAAGGCGATGTGATTTATTTTAGATTTAGCGTGTAAAATGAAGTCATCAGTCTGCAGACCGCTGACTGAACTGCGGACTCTAAAAGTGAGGTCAAAATGAATGAAATGACAGAAGAGCAAATAAAGAAACAACAGGAGTTCCTTGAGAGAGCGAAAAAAGGTGTCTTATCATTTTTAAATGAAAAAGGCGGCACGTTGCAGTTAAGTCAGCTGCATGAGTTTAGTTTGAATAAATATCTCATCCAGCATCAGCGGTTTTCGCAGTTGATGGAATCCTGTGTTGACGGCGGCCTTGTGATCTATGATTTTGCCACTCAGGATGTCACGCTTTCTGAAGCCGGCAAGAAATTTATTGTTTAGTAAAGAAAATTGGATTTTTCAATGTTTCTTTCCTGCTAACCTTTATAATAATCACTGGTAGTTTTTTCATTAAATAGAACATGGAACAAATATGGTCAAGGCAGAGCTTTCAAGACAATTAATGATCTATGTGGATGATTCCGTCGGGACACTTGCGGAGATCATGTCGTTTATTTCTACAGCGCGGATAAACTTTTTAGCGATGTGCGCTTACTCGATCGATAAGAAGGTCGCGGTCATGTTCGTCACTAATGATAATAACGCTGCTAAGAATTTATTGGTAAAGCATAAATATGATGTCAGGGAGGAAGAGGTTATTCTTCTTACTATGGATAATAAATCGGGATCGCTGCAGACTGTTCTTAATAAGTTCAGCGAAGCACAGATCGATCTTGCGCTTGTCTATGGAAGTGGTGCCGATTCGGCTGAAGTTTGCCGGATCGTTGTTATTACTCGCAATAATTTAGATGCAATGATGGTCATTAAGACTCAGCTCGAAAGAAGTTGAACGGCTTAAAGAACGTTTCTGGAAATATTCCCTATGTCCTCTGATATCCAGAATATTTTAAGATCTTCAAGAACGATCGCGGTAGTCGGGCTTTCCGATAAACCTGATCGTGACAGTTATCAAGTCGCGCTCTATTTACAGAGCAAAGGTTATCAGATCATTCCAGTGAATCCTAACGTTGTTGAGATCCTCGGAGAAAAGTCTTATTCCGATCTTAAGCAGATCCCGCAAAAGATCGACATTGTTAATATTTTTCGTAAAAAAGAAGCTGTCCCGGAGATCGTTGATGAAGCTATCGCCGTGAAAGCGAAAGTTGTTTGGATGCAGGATGGGATTATACATCAAGAGGCGGCTGCCAAAGCTCGTCTGCAGGGATTGAGTGTTGTTATGGACAAGTGTATTAAAAAAGAACTTTACCTTTTTAATTAGATTTAGGGGATGCAGGGTGTTTGATCAAAATAATAAAATTGTTTTAAGAATAATGACAGTGATCGTGTTTTTTTCTTGTCTTATCGTGTTTATGATTTTTTCTACTCATAGGCCGTTCTGGGCTGATGAATACAATACGGCGGCAGCGGTCATGGATAATGATTATACGACGTTTCTTTTGGGGACAAAAAAGGATGACGCAAATAATTTTCCATTATATTACATGCTTAGTAAGATAGCTGTTAGTTCCTCAGAATCATCGGTTGTTTATGAGCGTTCTTTGAAGGAAGGGCCTGTTTATGTTGGTGTTCAATTTCGGATTATTGCGATTTTGAGCATGGCGTTTATTATCAGTATTCTGTTTTATTATTTTTCTGTGAATTTTTCGCCGATCTTAGGGTTTTATTCAGTGATCTTGGCTGTTATTACACATCCGACATGGCTTTATCTTGAAGCAAGAGTCTATCCTTTTGTGATGTTCTTGACGACTGTTCAAATTCTTACGGGAATTGAGTTGTTGCGTAAAGGTTATGATCTTAAGCTTTGGAGAAATTTGACGATTTTAAATGTTTTATTGTCGCTTACTTATGGGTTTAGCATGTCTTATATTTTGGGGCTGTCGTTCTTATTATGGTTATTTGTAGAGAAAGATCTTAGAAAATATATTCTTATGACACTTATTCCTTTATTGATTTGTTGTTTTTATTATTGGCAGTATTCTTTTCCTGTAAAGTTCGGAGCTTTCTTTTTTGGAAGTCCGTTTAGCGATCTTCTTTTAGCGAATTTCAATAAAGAAAGATGGCTGATTTTTATAGTTTCATTCTTGATCTGGGGTTATCTAATTATGAAGAAAAAAGAGGTGCGTAACGATTTGGCAGAACAACGGTTGATCGAACAGGCCAAGCCGTTTGTTTATGTCGTTTTTATGGTCGTAGCGGTTTCTTTGGGTTTATTATTGATGATGAGATTCTGGCATGGCGGACCGGATCCAAGTTTAACCCTTCCGATGCAATTTCGTTATATTATCTTCTTAACACCCGTAAGTATTATCGCGATGACGTATTTTACTCAATTCTTATTCAATATTTATTCTAAAAATCAGTGGTTTCGGATTATTTTTCTTATATGTTTGATCTTTATTCTAATTTATCGAGGGTATACCACTTATAGCCGTGTGATAGGATTGGTGAGCTGATGAGTGATCGTATGAATACTAAAACTATTCTCGTTGTTGATGATGACCTCGTCCAGCTTAAATTGCTGGAAGGGATCTTA
This sequence comes from uncultured Planctomycetales bacterium, assembly GCA_964348765.1. Lineage (GTDB taxonomy): Bacteria > Omnitrophota > Gorgyraeia > Zapsychrales > Zapsychraceae > CAYGEE01. The sequence continues at coordinate 12,047 of CAYGEE010000021.1, forward strand.
ACGGCGAAAGGGTATCATGTCCTGACAGCTCAGGAGGCTGCGGTGGGGTTGCAGCTTGCCATGCAGGAGCATCCTAATTTAATCTTATTGGATGTTATGATGCCGATTATTAATGGTTTTAATTTTTGCAAATTGTTGAAATCAGAAGAAAAGCAAAAACATATTTCGATCATCCTTATTACATCGCGTGATGAAAAAGCAGATGTTGATATTGGAATGGACATGGGAGCTGACGCATATTTGACCAAACCTATTAATACGGAAGAACTTCTTAAGACCATAAAGTTTGTTGAATCAATGCCAAGGTGATATTTTCATGATGCGAACTTTTTCAAATATTGGCGGAGCTGTGATGCGCTCTTTTGCAGTCTTCGTTTTGTTTATGAGATTGTTGTCAGATACTGTTTACTGGATCGTTTTAGGCCCTTTTCGCGGTAAGCCTGTGAATTTCAAGAATGTTTCTGATCAGATGGTTTTCATGGGAGTACAGTCGATCGTCATTGTGTTCTTTGTGAATTTCTTTACCGGTGTTGTTTTGGCGATGCAGTCGTCGTATCAGCTCTCTAAAATGGGGGCCACGATCTATGTTGCAAGTTTGGTGACGATCTCTATTTGTCGGGAGTTGGGTCCTGTGTTAACGGCTCTTGTTATTGCCGGACGCATCGGGGCTGCGATCACCGCCGAGATCGGTTCGATGCAGGTCAATGAACAGATCGAAGCGTTAGAGACAATGGCGATCAGTCCTGTTCGATATCTTCTTGTTCCCAAACTCTTGGCGTTACTTTTGATGTTGCCGTGTTTAACGGTTATCGGTGATGCCGCGGGAATACTCGGCGGGTATGTGATCGGAGTTTTCAGCCTGCATATTAATCCAGGTCTTTATGTTCAAACAGCATTTAAATATTTGACATTAAAAGATATTTATACCGGATTGTCCAAGCCATTTGTTTTTGCGATCATTATTACTATCGTGGGAGCCTATCAGGGTTTGCAAACTCGCGGCGGGGCGGTGGGGGTTGGAAAGGCAACTACGGTGAGTGTTGTCACAAGTTTTATCTTGATCATTTTGGCTGATTGTATCGTGACGGGGATCTATTATTTCGCGAATTTTTAGGGATATTTTATGACTGAGAAGATAAAGAAAGTTTTGATCCGGACAGAAAACCTTGAGAAGATCTTTGAAGAGCGAAAGGTCCTTGATGAGGTTAATATCGAAGTTTATAAAGGTGAGATCTTTGTGATTTTGGGAGGTTCTGGCAGCGGGAAAAGTACTTTGTTGCGGATCATGACAGGCGGGATCAGGCCTTCCGCCGGCAAAGTTTATTTCCGGGATAAGGATGTTCACAATCTAAGTAAAGATGACACTGAAAAAATGAAGCGGCTCTTTGGGATGAGTTTTCAATCCGCGGCATTATTGGATTTTTTAAATGTTGAAGATAACGTGAGCCTTCCATTAAAAGAACATACACGTCTTGATCCAAAGATCATAAGTATCATTGCAAAGATGAAACTAGGGTTGGTTGGTTTACAAGGGTTTGAGAATTATTTCCCAAGCATGCTTTCCGGTGGGATGAAAAAGCGTGTGGGGTTGGCGCGTGCCATTGCGATGGACCCGGAGATCGTTTTTTATGATGAACCTACGGCCGGACTGGATCCGGTTGTTTGTGCGGTTGTTGATAAACTCATCGTTGATCTAACGAAAAAATTGAATTTAACATCGATCGTCGTCACACATAACATGGAAAGTGTTTTTCGCATCGCGGATCGGGTGGCGATGATCTATAAAGGAAAAGTCTTGGAAATCGCAACGCCGGATGAATTAAAGAAGTCAACGAATCCTATTGTTCAGCAATTCATTAAAGGGGAAATCGAAGGGCCGATCCAGATCGGCTGAGGGAAATTCTCTTCAAAAGGAGTTCATGGATGAAATTAACGAATGAAATAAAGATCGGGATCATGGTTGTTTCTGTCTTGGGGGTATTAGCTGTTTTAACATTAAAGACAGGGAAAGTTCATCTGTCCGATGATGGTTATCCGGTCAAAGTCCATTTTAAGGATGTGGATGGAGTTACGTTGAATTCACCTGTCATGTTAAATGGCTTGGAGGTTGGTTTGGTGAAAAATATCAGTGTTGTAGAAACTGGGTCTGAGGTTTTCATGGAATTGACACTTTCGATAAAGCACGGCATTAAGATCCATGAAGGTGCGAAAGCTAATGTGAAGATGATGGGATTTATGGGTGAGAAATATGTGGGATTGACTTCCGGCGATGCGGGCAAAGCGGTTTTATCTGAAAATTCGGTTATCATGGGAAATGAACCGGCGGATCTGGATAAATTATTAAAAGACGGGCAAGAGATCGCTAATCAGTTAAAACTTGTATCGACGAATATTAATGAACGGCTGCAGGTCAATAAAGATCATATTGATAATATTTTCTTGAATTTTGATACATCGATGAAACATATCGCATCTATTTCAGAAAATTTGGATGAACGCTTAACGGTTAATAAGGGCAATATTGATGAAACACTTTCGAATTTAAAGCATACAACTGTTAATCTCGATCAATTTTCATATGATCTGAAATTAAATCCTTGGAAACTTTTATATCGAACGAAAGAACAAAGAGAGGAGAGTTTAAAAGAACTTAAGAAATAAAAATTAAAATTTTTTAAAAAAGGAATGACAATGAACAAATATCTTAAGCTTTTTGCAGTTTTATTCGCAGTTGTTTTATTTCAAGCATCGCCGGCATTTTCGGCAAAAACGGTGATCGAAAAAGGGAAAAAGGTTAAATTTGATTATACATTAAAGGTTGCAGGCAAAGTTGTTGATACCTCTACAGGAAAAAAGCCTTTAGAATATGTCGATGGAGATGGCCGCATTATTCCTGGATTGGCAAAAGCCTTAGAGGGATTAAAAACGGGTGACAAAAAAATAGTCACCTTGAAGCCGGAAGAGGCTTATGGGCCGGTTAATCCTAAGGCGATGATGGAGATCCCGAAGGCATCTTTTGCTAAGGATTTTAAATTCGGCGTTGGTACCGAGATCTCAGTGACTGATCCTCAGAAAAGAACAATGAAAGGGACGATCTCTAAGATCAATAAAGATTCTGTGATAGTTGATTTTAATCATCCGATGGCAGGAAAGATCTTGGTTTTTGATGTTAAGATCGTATCGGTAGAATAAGCTTGGTATTAAGAGATATCTTTTTGATATCTTTTAAGAAACGCTGGATTGTTATTCAGCCAGCGTAAGGTTTCCTGTAATCCTTCTTGGAATGTGAACTGAGCTTTAAATCCCAGGTCTTTTTGGATCGATCGGCTGTCGCTGACCCAGACATTTGTATCCCATTTGCGGTCTTTCATGGCACCCCATTTTGGGGTGTCTTTGATGGGAAGAAGTTTTGTAATGAGATTGACGGCATCTTTGATCGATGTTTGCTTTCCTGTTCCGACGTTATAGATCTCTCCGCAGTGTTTATGAGCTTTATTTGCTGCCAGAAGGCACGCGTTGACAAAATCATCAATATAAATATAATCACGGGCAACGTTAGGATTAACCAGCGGCGGAAGTTTGCCTGTTAATCCTTTGACGATGAGTGTTGGAATAAATCGAGTGGGTTCTTCAAATGGTCCGTAAACAGAATATGGCCTTAAGGTAATGATGTTCTTGTTTTGACTTAACGCTAAATGCCGACCGAACATTGTTGCGTAGGATTTAGACAATGCGTAATGACTATTTGGTTCAAGCCATTCTGTTTCTTTTGGAGGATGATCTTTAAATCCGTATTCAGAAGATGATCCGACATTGATGAACGCGTCACAACCGACTTCTGATGCCGCTTCCATGAGACTTACCGTTCCAAGGACGTTGGTTCGCAGGATATTCTCTAGATTTGTTTGAGTGGAATATGCTCCGAAGGCGGCCAAATGGAATATCCATTGCGGTTTAACTTTTTTAAGAAGTTTGATTGTTTGACGGAAGTCTGAGATATCGATGATCTGAAGGTTAAGATCTTTTTTTATATCATCGATCCGCCAGGATTTGTATCCGGGTCGTAGCAAAAGATGAACATCGTGTCCGGCTGAAAGAAGACGGCGGGTAAGGTTAGTGCCGATAAAACCTGTCCCGCCGGTGATGAGGATTCGTTTCATAAGTTATAAATGAGTTAACGTCAAATGTCAATTCCTCCCCCTTTATGGGGGAGGTAAGGTGGGGGTCAAGGGAGAGAGTCGTGTATTTGTCCCCCTCCCCTAACCCCTCCCACAAGGGGAGGGGAATGCTTATTTTATAAAATCCGTATATCCGAATGTTTCTAAATATTGAGCTGTTCTTTTTCTGACCTTTGTTTGTTCTTCTTTAGATAATTCTTGAGCAGTTCTTTTATTCGCTTCCGGAGTGGCTTTTCGGATTGTTCCCCATGGATAAACTTCACTCAAAGCTTTTCCGTTCCAACTCACATATGATAATGTTTCTGATTTTTTAAGTCCCAGTTTTTCGCACAATGCGCCGAGGGTTTTCGCTGGATTATTTAGAACATCTTCAATGCGTAAGATATGCATCCGGCCTTTGTACATGTCGCGATAAAGAAGCGCGAAATATTGATTCACGCACCAGGCGAAAGTGTAGTTTTCAAGCGACAAGGGAACAGGACGTTTTTTGGTGTCCGCATATGCCGACCAGGGATTTCTGACGATATGCAAAAAATGCGCGTTAGGAAGCTCGTCGAGGATCTTATTGGCGTCGACAACGAGAACGGGGCTGTAGCCGACGTAATATTTTTCTTGCCCGCTTCGATTGTAGTTTTTCCATCCTTCAAAAGTCGCTTGAAAAAAAGCCGCCATATTATTCGCTCGTGAGCGTCCGGTTTTTTTAATGATCCTCTGATAGATCTCGCAGCGTTCATCGTCGGAGAGAAGGAATTCTTCATGGCGGAATTTGCTGACATTCGGTGTGCGGGTGCGGACTTTTCCTTCTTCATCAATAATGAGTTTATAATCTTCATAAGCGCTGCCTTCAAGTGGGAAAACCGGCCAGCGATATTTAACGGGAAAAAGTGATGTGAGAGAGTCGTTAACAAGTTTTGTCCCTAATTGTGATTCAAAAGGATAAACGAACATCTCAGGATGTCCGTCGAGGAATCTGTGGGTTGTGTTGCCGCCGTTTTCATACATGGCGCCGATCATTAGAAGTTTGAATGCGTTACTCATGAGTTTTAAACCTTTCGTCTTGTGTGTTTTGAGAATGAATATGCTAAATGTTTGATATGTTCTGTTCGTTTTTTTGGAAGATAGTCGAATATAAAACCTTTTGATACTTTGCTGGGGATCCAATCGATCGCGAAGATCTGATTGCCCAGTGGCCACTCAATTGACCCTAAAATTTTCCCTGATTGTAGCTCAAGAGCGTGGATCGCGCATATACTTTTTTCAACATTTAATCCGGGCGCGTAATGGGTGAATTTAGGCAAGACCCGAGATGTGCCGATAAAGGCGATGCCGTTAAAGAAAGCGAGCCCGCGTGTCCATCCGGGAAGTTTTATGATCGGATGGAACTTTTGGCCTTCGACGTAACCAAATTCACCGTATCCGCTGTTATCGACCCAGATCTTGTTCTGATAAAGCCTCGCGGAATGCGGCCGTGTCAATCCGCGGCAGATCACTTCGCGGGTTTTGCCTGAGAAAATAACACCTCGGCCATCCACTTTGAAATCCATATGTCCCGGACGGATGGAAGAACATGTATCCGTCGATGCGGAGAAAAAAGAATCGCTGATGCTTTTCCCGGAGGCGATGGAATTCAGCTGAAGATAATTCGCATCAGTACGCGGCTTATTATTTTTCTCTGCGCATTTCGGCCACCAGAGGTATTTATAATGTCCGTGATCCAGAAGTTCGACAACCGCGTTATGCCCGACGGCGTTCGCGCAAAGTTTTCTTCCGATCATTGCCAGATCATGGATATACAAACTCCCCGGATAGAACCGCAGTTGGGCCGGCATGAGTGTCGAATGGTCGGATGATGTTATTTTATTTTCGAATTTTATATCTGTCCGTGAAATAAAATTGTTTACTGGTGAAAAAGAATAAACCTGATTGGGGTTTCTGGTGCTGGCGATGTGAACGATGTTTTTTGTTCTATCAACCGCTATTCCTGACGGATGCGGCAGGCTCATGTAAGAAACTTCTGAGGATTTTTTACTCACTCCCAGTGCGATCAGTAAGTGTTCGTATTCTCTGGAAATGAGAAGACGGATATTTAATTTTTCTAAAACGTTCCACAAATTTCCGCTGATTTCACATTGCAGGAGATTGTGATCGATCGAAGGGAAGCTTTCGTTCTGATTGATGACCGACGCTGGATCGCGCCATTGTTCGGAATGTTTGTTCCAGATCTTTTGCGGATTATGCGCGGCCATGAGGATCTTTGTAATGATTTTCTAAGGTTTTTTTAATGCGCCACGCACCTAAATACATTGAAAAAGCTGATTTTAATCCTGTTGTTGATTTCCCGCCTTGTCTTTGTGGAAAAAATATCGGGATCTCAAGCATTGGATATTCTTTCTCTCGGCAGACATAATTAAACTCAAGATCGATCAAATCATCATCGCGCGTAAGATCCAATAATTTTTTGAATTTTCGCGGGAAAACTTTTGGAGTGCCGTTGACATCCCAATTTGAGAGATCATAAAGAGAACGGCATTCAATATTATAAAAAAGAGAACCGAAACGGCGTAAGAAACTGTCGCGGATCTTGCGGTTGGCTTTGATGACGACATCCGGATTGGCTAAAGAATAGAGAAGGAATAAAATAAGGTCCTTGGCTTTCGTTCGAGCAGAATTGGTATAGCAAATAAAATCGCCTTGAGATTGTTTTATGCCGAATTTTACAGCTCTACCCCAACCAGATTGTGGGATCTGAAAAGCTTTGACCGTTGGATAAGTTTTACTTAACTTCTCGCAAATCGCAAATGAGTCATCTTTGTGGCTATTGACAACCAAAATAATTTCGTATTTGATTGGGATTTTGTTCAAAGACTCGATGTATTTATCGACGGTTACTTGGATAAAGGACGCTTGATTATAGACGGGAAGGACAATGGAGATCAGGCTTAGATTCATGGTTGAATGTGTTGTAAGCAATTGATGACTTTTTGAGTGATCTTTTCTGCGGATAGGCCAAAGACATTATTAAGGAAATCTTTGCCGCCGATCTTTTGACCGATCAATGACCCCACTGCGCAGGGCAGAAGCCGGCAGTTGATGCTGTTTTGTGCGATGATTTCAGCAACGAGCGATCCAATCCCGCCATGTAGATAATGATCTTCGACAGTGACGATGAGTTGATAATTTTTTAGAATGTTTAACAGGCTTTCTGTTAAGGATTTGTCAATGTTTGACAGCAGATAAACGCTGCTTGAGATGTTCTTTTTATTGAGATCCTCGGCGGCTTGTAAAACATTATTCGCTAGTCCGCCTAAAGTGATAAAGAGAACATCATTGCCTTCTTTAAGCTGTTGAAGTTTTCCGAGGGAGAACGCGCCGTTAAGGTTTGCGATCGGATCCTTTTGGCCTTTTCCGATGCGAAAATAAACGGGGCCGGGAATGTCCCATGTTTTTATCAAAGCATTTTTTACTTGATTGTGATCTGCTGGGACAACGATCGTGATGTCATTCTGAATCCGCATGAGGCCGATGTCTTCAAGGCCATAATGTGTGATCCCCGCCGGGCCGTATTCAAATCCGCCGCCGACTCCGACGATACGTACGGGAAGCTGATGAAGGATAGGTCCATTTCGGATGAATTCATAAGGACGAATGGCCGCGAAATTGACGATGGAATAAACAAAAGGGATGAAACCCGCTTCAGCAAGGCCTGTCGCAAGGCCGACCATGTTCTGCTCAGCGACACCGACATTAAAAAAACGCTCAGGAAATTCTTGAGCGAAAGGTTCAACGACGGTGTATCCAAGATCCGCCGTCAGGAAAACGATCCGCTTATCTTTTTTCGCAATCTCAACTAATGTCTCAATAAATTCTTTACGCATAATTATTGTTCTGACTTCTAACTTCTAGCATCTAACTTCTTACTTCTTACTTCTTATTTTTGATTATCAATTTCTTTTATCGCCAATTGATATTGACTATCATCCATCGGCCAATAATGCCACTTGATCTGGCTTTCCATATAGGAAACGCCTTTGCCAAAGGTCGTCTTCGCGATCAAGACATGCGGCGCGCCGGTTGTCGTATTTAATTGTGCGATCGTTTTGCTGATCTGTTCGACATTATGTCCATCCACATTATGCGCATCCCATCCGAAACTTTTCCATTTTTCTGAAAGTGACGAGAGATTAAGGACATCTTTTGTATAACCGAAAGCTTGCTGGGCGTTGTCATCGATGATTGCGATTAAATTGGATAATTTATTGTGCGCGGCAAACATCACCGCCTCCCAGACAGACCCTTCATTCATTTCCGCGTCGCTTAATAAGACGAATGTTCGATGTGTTGATTTCTTTAATTTCGCGGCCAAGGCACAGCCCGCGCCGATCGAAAGGCCTTGTCCTAAAGATCCTGTCGAGAAATCAATGCCTTTAAGGTGATGTTCCGGATGAACGCCTAAAAATGTATTGTTGGCGCAATAGGTGTTAAGATCCTCTTTTGAAAGCCACCCTTTTAGATGCAAAGCGGCATAAAGAGCGAGAGCCGCGTGGCCTTTCGATAAAATAAAACGGTCACGCTCCGCGTGATCAAGAGACGGAATGTTTAAGACTTTTTCGTAAAGGGCGCTAATGATATCAGCAATGGACAATGCTGATCCGATATGTCCGACATTTGCGCGTTTCGATTGTTCTAGGATGACCTGACGGATCTTTTGAGATTGGATCATGAATTCTGCTATCTTGAAAAAATGGATCTTTTGCTTTTAAATTTAATCCATTGTACTAAAAATCAATGCATTCGACAAAATATTTGTTTGGGAAATACTAAAGCCGGCCTTTGCGGTGAAGATCAAGATACTGCAGGGTTTTGAGCATCTTATCGATCGCAAATCCGCCTTTGAAAATATAGATTTTTTTATCGGCGGAGGTGATCTCGTTCATGATTTTGTCATGAGGTCCGATGGGAAATTCGATCTCATTAATGATCCGGTCGTTATAAGTTCCCACCCAAATCGTTTTCCTAAGATCCAGGTTGTCGATCCCTTCGAAGTCTTTTAGCCCTTCGTGATTGGCTTTCATTCCGTAAACAATGACCGGCAAGGATCTTTTGACGTAGCCAATTTCATTAAAATTTAAAGATTCAGCGACGAGTAAAGGTGCTCCGATCGTGTAGTCGGAATAATCTGTTTCTATTTGTTTTGCGAGCTTCATATAAAGGATCAGATCGTTTCGGTATTCTAAACTGCGCTCAAAAATATTGTGGGTCGTTAATGCGTTAGGGACATTGCGTTCAAAAATAAAACCATAATTGCAGAAGAAAGAAAAAATGATCGTGCTGATCAAGAATGCGTTGAGCCATTTGAATTTTTGAAGGATGATAAAGGTCGTATATAAAAGTGGGAATAAAAAGAAAGGGACTAAAAGCAGCCGATAGCGATTTCCCAGCGTTGAGAAATTTAAATAAAGGATGAAATAAAGTGTTGCCATCGAGAACATTAAGATCACGATGAATTCATCTTTGAGAAATGTTTTGATAGCGTGTTCTTTTTTGCGATATCGAACGATCCAGATCACAAGAAGGAGAAACAGGACTGCCAGCGATATCCAGAATGGCTTGAATCCATAAATATTTGGCCAGCCGATCAGAAGGCCGATCTTGTTATATGTGAGTTGTTTTTTTCCAAGCATGAGCTGCCGTAAAAATCCTTTAAGGAATGCCAGTCCGATGACAAGGACTCCCCAGAAGAATATTTTTAGTTTTTTTTGCACATTTGTTTCGAGGATTGCCAATAAAAAGCATCCCATAAAAACAAGTGCACAGGCAATGATCCCGGGATCTTTAACAAGAAGGGAAACAAGCGCGCAGATCCCGGCGAGGATAAGACGGCTTTCAATAAGATAATAAGCCGTAAGGACTGCGAACAGCAAACAAGGCATTTCCATGTTGATCAATTCCGACATGCTTTGAAAAAGCGGCATGGAAAGAACTAGCAAAGCACTTAATATGGCTTGTTCTTTGGTCATGACTTTTAGGCAGATCTTGCGAAAAATGCTGATAACGATTGCCGAGAAAATGAAAACGATCGTGTGGATCGTTATTAAGAATGCGGCTGAGGTTTTCGTGATCTTGATGATCACTGCAAGAAACAGAGGATAGATCGACAGCGGATAGATGAGCGGCCCGCCACTGGTAAAGGTTTCTTGTTTATGAAGTTCAATGTAATTAAGTGAGTGCCGCACCAGCCAGATCGCATCCGAGAATGGCCCGTAAATGGATTCTCCGTATGGCGGGAAAAGTAAGATCTTGAATTTTGTAACAAACAAATAAAGAAAGATGCTCCCGCCGAAAATAACTGTCGAGCTCTCGGTGAGATATTTCAAACATATTCCGATGAGGAAGATCCCGGCCAAAAGCGATTTTATAGGGCCCAGTGTGATATCTTCGCTGCGCTCGGTGTAGAATTGAAGGGATTCATTGGTGTTGTTTAAAGATAATTTATTTAAAAGTTCAAAGGACTGCGCATCATAAAGTTTCTTAATGATAAGCGATCCGGAAAACTCGAGCGCAATATAGGCGCCAGCGATCGCGATAAGGAAAAGCCAGAAGAGGATGTTCTTGTTTTTAGTATTCATCAGATCCCTTAAAGTGTTTTTAGTCCTTCCGAAAGCCCCGGGTCAGAACTGTGGAGCTTTCGTAAAAGATCTCTTCGGTAAAGTTGAAAAATAAGACGCATTTTCTCGACGGCAAATCCGCCTTTGAAAAGAACAAAAGTGTTTTTCCCGTATGGAATTTCTTTAATGATAATATCTCTTTCTTTACTGATAGGGTATTCGATCTCTGGAACGATCTGGTCGTGATGATCGCCGATCCAGATCGTGCGGTCAATGTCGATCTTACGGATCCCAGGAAATTCCCGCATGCCTTCGTGAGTTCCGGGCATGCCGTAGACCATGATATCGAGCGGTTTCGTGACATAGCCGACTTCGCGGAAATCAAGAGCCTGCGCCAAGAATAAGACCGCGCAAATTGTTTGATCAGAATAATTGTCTTCGATCTCTTTGGCCAGCATCATGTGGAGTTTTAGGTCATTTCTGTATTCGAGGCTGCGTTCTAAAAGATTGACCCGATAAGATGAATTACTGTCCATTTTTGGGATGAATAAACTATAAGAGAAGAGGCCGGAAATCAAAATAAGTATTGTTAACAAGATCTTTAAAGTTTTTGAGTCTTTGATGAATATCTGGATCGAGTAGATCAAAAGGAATAATAAGGAAGGGATAAGAATGAGAGTGTATCGGGCGATCATGACGGAGAAATTAATGTAGAATAAAAACCAGATGACCGCGCTGCTTAATAAAATAATGACGGGAAAATGAGTTTGGATCACATGGCCGATCGTTCGGTCGTTTGATCCTTGTTTCCTCACCCAGATAAGTGCCGCTAACAGAAGGATGAGGATCAGGACGTACATCATCCAGAATTCGGGGATTCCCTTGATCTTTGTCCAGCCGATCAAGAATTCCAGTTTGTTATACTCGATCTGTTTGCCGACGATGCGGTTGCGGACGATCCCTAAGCCTGCCGCAATTAGAAAAGTGAATATTCCCCAGAAAAGATGTTTTAATCGATGAGCATTGTTTCTATCAATAAAAAAAAGAAGGATCCCTCCCCAGAGGACTGTTGTGCAGAAGATCGCTCCAGAGGTTTTTACGAGAAGAGAAAGGATGGCAAAGAAACTTGCAAATCCGGTTCTACGTTCCATCAGATAAGATAAAGAAAGGATCCCAAAAAGTAAGCATGGCATTTCAAGGTTGATAAGCTCCGTCATGCTTTGGAAAAGCGGGAGTGAAACAAGAAGAATCGATCCATAAAGAGCGGCCGTATCATCCGCAAAGACACGGGAGAGCATTTTGCGAAAGGTTGCGGTTGTGATCGCGGCAAACCCAAAAGTCAGCGTGTGGATCGTGATCAGAAAGATCTTAGGGTTGTTGATGAGATTCATCACTGTTGCTAAGAATAACGGATAAAGTGATGTCGGATAGACTAAAGGGCCGCCTTTAACATAGCTGTCTTGTTTCATAAGGTGTAAATAATTCAGTTTGTGACGG
>CAYGEE010000022.1:0-24007 GCA_964348765.1 uncultured Planctomycetales bacterium
GGTGTTGATGAGTGTTGTGGCGATAGCACTTATTTCTTATGCTGTATATGGTGGTTTTATTATGATAACAGCCAATGGAGACTCAGAACAGGTGTCTATGGGTAAAATAGCTATAATTCGCTCTATTATTGGTTGTGTTATTATTTTTTCAGCAATGTTGATATGTCTATGCTGGAAAGACTCCTCTTTATTAACGGGACTTAAGAAATTCTCTGGAATAAATCTTTGGAAGAAACTCTTAGGGGCGCCTGAGCGAATGAATATGGATGACTTGAATCCAAAACAATCAGTTGTGCTAGACGAACTCTGCAACAATCTTTTACAATTTGTTTCAAAGTTTGTCCGTGGATATGTTAATGACGAACTTGCAGATCCCAAATCGCCGTTTTATGGAGCTGATAGAGATGTTTTTTTGCATGAACGGATGATTCTGATTTTTTGGCTTATAGATAAGTTTATCTCAGATCCAGATCGTAAGTTAATGGCGCTTATTCACAAAAAATATTTCGAGATTCGTGGCATTACGAAATCTACTTTAGCGAACGCAGAAGCTGCTCTCATTATGACTAGGTACAATGAATATCACAAGGCTTGGAACCAGAGTGATATTAAAGAACAAACAGTTTTAGCTTCTCTTGTTGCTAAAAATATTCTTCAGAAAGACAAACCGATATTTGATGTATTAATCACATTTCAAATAAATTTAGATATTCTGCTTTTGATAAAGGAATTAAAAGACTTTTCAGAGTCCTTGAAATCAAAAAAACACTGAATTCCAAAAAAAACATTAAAAAAAAGGTCGATGTCGGTTCAAGAAGAAAGAATAACGAAAATGTGCTATCCATATTTAGAGGGAACACGGTAACTTTATTCTCACCCTCGCAATAAAATAATCCATTGCCTTCCCCAGCAGGTTAAGGTATATTTACAAAAATACTCCCCCCAAATCCCCCCGGATTCTTAATCAAATTCCCCTACAAAAACGAAAGGAATTCGTATGTCTAAGGCGAGTAGCATTGTTGTTTTTCCGGAAAGAATTGAAAATAAGATTTTTTTGATCCGAGGCAGGAAGGTGATGCTGGATAAGGATCTGGCGGAGCTTTATGGGATCGAGACGAAAAGGCTCAATGAGCAGGTTCGAAGGAATTTAAAAAGATTTCCAGAGGACTTTATGTTCCAGCTTGCGAAAGAGGATTCTGAAAACTTGAGGTCGCAAATTGCGACCTCAAGTTGGGGCGGTCAGCGGTATGCTTCTTTTGCATTCACAGAACAAGGTGTTGCGATGTTATCTAGCGTCCTTAATAGCGACCGGGCTATAGAAGTCAATATCATCATCATGCGGGCGTTTGTAAAGTTGCGGGAAATTTTATTCGCCCATAAGGAACTAAATCAAAAGTTGGAAGCCCTGGAACGCAAAGTGGGCAAACATGATGTAGAGATCCAATTAATTTTAAAAGCTATACGCGATTTAATGGCTCCACCACCTGAAAAGCCCAAACCAGGGATAGGGTTTCATGTGAAATATTGAGGCAGTGTATTATTGAAATGTTTGAAGTTCCATTTTGGAACATCAAATCGAGGTGGGACGTGAACTTGAAGTCGTAATTTGCGACCTCAAGTTTGGAGAGATCACCGCGGGTTTTTCAGAAGCACGTAAATTAATTTATATTTCTCCTGCCCAAAGAATCCTGTCAGATACATGAGGAATTCCGGATCTGTCTTCTCGCCCCAAATGATCCTCGCGCGTATTTTTCTTGGAAGGATGTAACCTGCAAAAAGGTCTAGTTGATAGCGTCCTCGGGAGAGGTCTAGATCGCGGCCTTTTTTGGTCTTTAGAGAATCTGCTTTAGGAAATTCCATGTAACGGTTCCAGAGAGCGAGTTTTTGATCAGGGCTTTTTTGATCCAGATAATGTGTGATGGACTCTTCGAATTCATCGTAAAACTTCTGGATATGATCATGCGTCTGAAGTGCGGCGAGGTTTGCGTGGTGATATCTTAAAAACCCTCCGTAGCCTACAAGTGCGATCAAGATGACAGAGAAGACAATTGAATAAATTTTATTCGTAAGATCTATTTTTTTGATGATAGGAGTAAAAATAATCGCGTAAAGGATGGAGAGCATCAGCGTCGGATAAAGATCATACCGGCTGTAGCTTAGGTTGATGACACCGAATGCGACACGGAAGAGATAAACGAGCGACGTTATAAAGATCCCGAAGAATGCGAAAAAGATGAGTTGACGGAAGTTGATCTGTTTTCTTTGTGCGATCAGGATGATCACCGCCAAAATAAACAGCGCGACGGATACGCTCTTCCAGGGCAGAAAAAGCGGGATGAAGTCAAAAGTAAAATATAAGAACAGCTGTTTAACCGTTTCAGTAACCCGGATGATATCAAAGACGCTCTTTGCGCCGATATGTTCGTAGTGGTCGGCATGTGCGATCTTATTTGCGGCGAAAAAGTAAGGGATAGTCGCGATAATCCAACCGATCAGAATGTATTTGAGGATACTTCCGTGTTTTTTGATAGATTCTTTTGTTAAACACAATTTTTCAAAAAGAAAAGCAAAGAGGATCGATCCCAATCCCAGTGTCACGACGGATCCGGCGCATAAACTGCTTATTAAAGCGGTAATCTGCCATTTTTTAAAGCCGTTTTGTGAGAATTTTAGCTGAGAATAAAATATCAAAAGCAGCAATGACAGCGAAAAAGAAATATGCGATTCGCTGATGACAAAAAACGCCGCATTGCACAGTTGGCTTGCCGCGTAAAGCGAAAGCCCAAAGAGGGCCGTTAATTTCGATCCCGTGAGATCCTTTATCAGAAGATAGATAAGCGTACAGATCCCGGCGACATTAAGAAGGACAACGATATGAAACGGCGCGGCGTTTAACCAGAAGAAATTATAAAAAAGATAATAAAATATTTTTAAGAACGTCATGATGTGCTCATTGTGTGCGGCAAAGAACCATTTTAAGACATGACCTTCATCTTGAGCCGAGGACAGGGAACATAAAAATGAAACATCATCGACGACATACGGGATCTTCAAGCTTGGGATCAGAGAGAGTAGCGTAATAAAGATGATCAAGAAAGCCATTATGTTCTTTTGGGTTGGATCTTTCGATTAATGAAAAAAGCAATGAGGATCAAAAATAATGGAGCGATCGGCAAACAGTAGCGTGTTTGAACGGAAGTCAATGCGTATAATCCTATCAAAGGGATCACAATAATAAAGATCGATATGAGGATCGGAGTTGGGCCTTTTTCATGATAGGAAAATTCAAAAACCGTTTTAAGATTCTTCCAGCAGAAATGTGTTAATAGGATAAGAGCAAGAAATGTCAGAGATGCTGAGAGAAAATTGATGGTATAGCGGAATGGTTCGAATCCTAGGATCTGTGAAAGCCAGGTGGGATAGGCGGCAAATCCGGTTTCCGCGGCTTTGAAAAATACGATGCTTAAAACTTCTGGGATATAAAAAAGGATGTATTGAAAAGGATTTTTGAAGATCATTTGAACGGCCAGCTTGACGTACATTTTATCAACATCCGCACTGGAATATCCTTGTTGAGTGAGTTCTTGATAGAGTTGATGTGCATGTTCATCCGAACGCACAAATGTCCAGAACGAGCAGTTGTCTTTTCCCATGACCATCTGACAAACTTTTTGTTCACCGGAACCCATCGCGCAAAAAACACCGACGGCAACATGCTGCCAGCGGAAAGGTTCCATGTGCCGGGAAGTGTTGCCGTAAAACATGAACGGGCCGCGGTTAGTGATCGCGTAGTTTCCGTTATGTTTCTTATTTAGCGATTTGTAACAATTGACAGACGGCAGGAATGTGAAAGCAAAGATCAGGATGAATGATAATAAGAGAAAAGAACGGCTGTGCTCCTTTTTTTGAAGAGACTTTAGGAATAAAATGCCGAAAAAGAGGATGTAAAGGATCCCGCAGTATTCGAACGGTGCTTTCGTTAAGGTGATGATCACAAAGAGGATGCTTGTGGAGAAAGAAAGAAGCAGGAATTTTATTGTTTGTTCGCTATCCCATTGACCTGAAGCTAGTTTTATTCTAGAGAGAAGGTCGCTGGTTGAGATGACAAGGGCGAGGATAAAAGGATATGTGGCGATCTCAGAGTATAAATTAAAGGCGGAATCGAGAAATGATGGTAAGAATCCGATCAAAAAGACGATCAAAAGGGTCAAATATCTTTGGACCGATAGTTTCCTTAATAGATAATAGGCCAGCAATTGCGTTGCAAATAAAAAGCCGATCTGGATGAATTTTAAGACATCTTGGTATGGAACATGCAATAAATCGGCTAATCCCATTGATTGTGAAATAAGAATTATATAGAATGGTTCCCGATGAAGACCGGTCTT
Source organism: uncultured Planctomycetales bacterium (assembly GCA_964348765.1). Taxonomy (GTDB): domain Bacteria; phylum Omnitrophota; class Gorgyraeia; order Zapsychrales; family Zapsychraceae; genus CAYGEE01. The sequence goes on from CAYGEE010000022.1 coordinate 4,389, forward strand.
AAAAAATTCGATCCAGCCGGAGTTGTGGAGGACTTTCGCTGAGTATTCAAAAGAGATCGCGTCCTGAACGACGATCATTTGAGCGATGAATGCCAGGTATATAAAGGAAAGAAGTGAGAATGCAAGGAGAAAAAGTGTTGCGATCGAATAAAAGAAATCGTTTGGATCTTTGTTTGATGTCATTATTTTTCTCTGTAATAATTCTGACTTTCAATTATACTAGCCGATAATGATTCTACCAAAAAATATAAATTCGAAGACTTTAATTCTTAGTATTTTGGTTCTGATCGTTCTTACCTTGTTCATTTTTCGCGGAACCATCACATCGCATATTGTCAATGAACGGCGGATCGTTCAGTCGAAAGCCCGGGCGATCTATTTGAATCATTTCCTTCCGTCTTTTCCTGATCTTATGAGCTTTATTGAGCATCCCCAAGGTAATAATCCTGCGGATTTTATCAAATATTATGAAACGGTCATATCTTCATTCCCGCAAACAACGGATGCTTATGGGATGTTGGGATTTTTATCGTTTCAAAATGGGGAGACTGCAAAAGCGATCTCTTATTATGAGAAGGCGATCTTAATGAACCCGAAATTCTTTTGGTTCTATTATGATCTTGGCTTGATCTATTTAAAACAAGATCAAATGGATCGCGCAGGGAATTATCTTAAGAAAGCGAGTTCGCTTTCACCGCAATCAACAACAGATGCTGTTATGAAGTCAAAAGTTTATCAGCAGCTGGCCAGTGCCACGAATTTTGTATATCCCGTTGGAGAGAATCTTAAGGCTGGATATCAGGATGCTTTTCGAAAGTTATGTTTAATATCATATAAGATCAATGATCTTCAGAACATGCTGACATTTTCTTATGCCGCGATGCACTCAGGGCTCGATGACAATGGAGAGTTCTATTTTTACGGCGGGGTTGCTGCTTATGAATTGAAAGATCATCAGCAAGCTAGAACGCTTTTGCAGGAATGTTTAAAGAAAGACGTTAAGAATGCGCAAGCTTACGGATATCTCGAAAAGATCTTTCATGACATGGGAGAGGTCGCTTTAGCCGAAAAGGCCGCGAAGACGGCTCAGCTATTGGGTGAGAAAAAAGATTTGCTCGCGATCGATCCGGACGAACTGATTTTGAGAGTTTTTTAGTATGAATAATATCCGTGTGTCATTGCGAGGAGCAATCATTATCTTTTATAAAATCGGCGACGAAGCAATCTTTTTGAAAAGATTGCTTCGCCCTAAAAAACAGGGCTCGCAATGACACAGCCGCGTAATTTTAATAATTTAAAGAAGATTTTTGGAAGCTTGGCAACGGTTGGAATTTTCATTTTTCCGTTCTCTGTGTGGCTTTATTATTTTCGCCATTTTCATGAGAAGTTCATAAAACTCATTGTCGACGCAGAAGTTTGTTTTATATATACGAACTATTATCTTTCGCATATTGCGCGCGGCGTTTATCCGATGTGGAATCCGTATAATGTCTGGGGACGTCCGGATGATTTTGGGGTCAGGATGATCGGAGAATTTAATCCTTGGCTGTATGTCATTACTGTTTTAAATTCTAGCGGTTTCTCATTTTCATTGTCGTATTATATTTATTTAGTGACGTATTATTTTCTGGGCGTGATCGGTTTTTATTTATTGGTAAAGGTTATTTTAAATGATCGTGTCGCTGCTTATTTGGCGATGTTGATCTTATTGTTCTCAAGTCTATCCGGATATTTGTTCAATGACCTTATTATTGTCCTTATCTTTATCCCGTCGGTCTGGTTTTTTTATTTTGCAGTGTCATTCTTTAAAAAGAAAGAGACCGTTCATTTCCTTGGAATGATCCTTTCTTTGATGGTCATTGTGACGACGTATCTTCCGTTTCATTTTTTGACATTCTTTTTAGTCTTTCTTTTGATGTTTATCATTTTATTCTTTAAGGATTTCATTGAATGTTTAAAAACGCTTTTTCAATTCGCTGGAAAACATAAATTTATTTTCATTTTTGGTGTTGTGGCGCTGTTATTGTCGTTTTTACCCGGATATTATTGGAGTCAGGCTGCGATCCACGCGGATTATTTCTTTGCCTGGCGCGGGATGAAGTCTGATCCGCTGGATCTTTCTCTGCGGGCGATCAATTTAAGCGGACTCGTCGGCCCAAGTTATTTTGAAGGATTCTTTTCACATTTTAAAGATAGTGACCTTAATAGCTTTTATATCCCCACTTTCATTTTCATCCCGGTTGTTCTGGGGTTGATCCTTGCTTTGAAACGCAGATTGATCCTTTATTCATCAATTATTGTTTTGACGATCTTTATCAGCTTGGCTGATGTTACTGGTTTGCACGCATTTTTGTATAAACATGTTTTCTTTTTTAAATATTTCCGTAATCTTCATTTTTTATTGTGGCTAGCTTTTGGCGCGGGATTGATCTTTGCTGCTGATCAGTTCAAGGAATTTTTGTCGTGGATGAGTCGGAGAGAGTCGTCTTCTCAAAAGTGGTTGGCTTTTGTTTATATCACTGTTATTCATGTTCTCTTACTGGCCTTTTTGCGAACTCAAGATGATGTGATGGGGGTGACATTTGCGGTCGTTGTTCTAAGCTATCTGTTTTTTACTTGTTACCTTTTTGCTTTGATCCCGCGATCACAGAGGGTTGTTTGCTGGGTTCTTTTGGGGATCGTTTTTATTCAGCCGGCTCAAGTCTTTAATATTGTCGCTAACAAATATCGTGGTCAAGTTTTTGCTTATGCGCAGAATCCAATTACAAGAGAAGAGAGTTTTCCGAAGTTTTCGTATGTCCGTCCTTTAAAAGGGCAGGAGCATAAGATCCGTGAGTCGAATGGTTATGGCGATGTTCGGGATACTTCCGGTTTCGTGGAATGGAATCGTTTTGATTATGGGCTGAAATGGTCGCATTTTCTTCAAACGCGGATCGATCCGGATATTTTAAAAGAGTATGTGAAATATAAATTTATTGTTTATGATAATGTCGTGAAACTTTCTGATGAAGAATCTCACGTTGTCGAGATCGAACATCGGTTGCAACGCTTAGATAATACGGCTTTTATTGCTGGTGGAAGTGATTTTCATCCGACGCATCTTCAGCAGATATTTGCGCCTTTGGCGAGGGTGATCACGGGAGATTCTTTGGCATTTAGGGTTGTGAAATTTGATCTTAATGAGATCGAGGTCAAAACAAACTTTTCTTATGATCAATTCCTTGTTTATAACGATAGTTTTCATAAAGAATGGGAAGCGTGGGTGAATGGGAAAAATGTTCAGATCATCCGCTCGAATGTGGCATTCAAGGGGCTTTGGCTTCCGGCGGGTGAGAACACGGTTTATATGCGCTTTCGTCCTTTTTGGAGATACTATCTGAATTTGTTCTTATTGGGGCTTTTTATGTCGCTTTTTATTTATTTGGTTTTTGTTTTTGGTCAAAGATTAAAACTGAAGGTAAAACAGCTTGCGGCGTAAGAATTCTTACGTTAGAATCCTTTGTTTGTTAACGAATTTTTTACTTTAAAATGGATAAGAAGAACATTTATATTTTAGGGATCTCCGCGTTCTATCATGACAGCGCCGCTGCGCTTATTAAGGATGGAGAGATCATTGCCGCTGCTCAGGAAGAGAGGTTTACTCGTAAGAAACATGATGAGTCTTTTCCTCAGAATGCCATTGATTTTTGTTTAAAATCTGCCGGGATCACGACAAAAGATCTAAGTTATGTCGGTTATTATGAAAAGCCGTTTTTGAAATTTGATCGTCTTCTGTTGACCTATCTTTCGTACGCTCCGTTTGGATTAAAATCTTTTTTAAAAGCTATGCCGGTGTGGCTTAAAGATAAGCTTTTTTTGAAGGATTTCTTAAGAGAGAAACTTTCCTTTGAAGGTGAGATCATTTTTACCGAGCATCATGAATCGCACGCGGCGTCCGCTTTTTTTCCTTCACCTTATCAGGAAGCGGCAATCCTGACGATGGATGGTGTTGGAGAATGGACGACGACGAGTATCGGCGTTGGGAAAGATAATAATATCGAATTAACATCCGAAATTAAATTCCCGCATTCCTTGGGGCTTTTGTATTCCGCTTTTACGTATTATGTCGGATTTCGCGTCAACTCCGGCGAATATAAATTGATGGGTTTGGCTCCTTATGGTGAAGGAAAATATACGGATCTCATTAAAAAAGAGCTCATTGATATTAAGGACGATGGGTCATTCCGATTGAACATGAAATATTTTGATTATTGCGCGGGGCTGACGATGACCAATGATCGGTTCCACAAATTGTTTGGGGGAAAACCGCGGAAGCCTGAGACAAAGATCACGCAGAAAGATATGGATCTGGCAAAGTCTATTCAGGAAGTCACGGAAGAAGTGATGTTAAAGATGGCCAATCATGCGCAAGAGACAACGGGCATGCAGAATTTATGTTTGGCCGGCGGCGTTGCGTTAAATTGTGTCGGTAATGGCCGGATCTTGCGGGATAGTAAATTTAAAAACGTCTGGATCCAGCCGGCGGCAGGCGATGCGGGCGGAGCGTTGGGCGTGGCACTATTTATTTGGTTCCAATATTTAAATAATAAACGTGTTTGTGATAATATTCATGATTCGCAAAAAGGATCGTATTTGGGGCCGAATTATCAAGATGCTGAAATTGAAGCTTTTGCTAAGGCTCAAAATTTTACTTTTACAAAATATTCTAAAGAAGAATTTCCAAAAGTGATCGCGAAATGTATCGCCGATCAGAAGATCGTTGGATTATGCTACGGCGGGATGGAATTTGGTCCGCGTGCTTTGGGAGCTCGCAGTATTATTGCCGATGCCAGAAGCGAGAAGATGCAGTCGATCTTAAATATTAAAACAAAATTCCGTGAATCGTTTCGCCCGTTCGCGCCGAGTGTTTCTGAGGATCGCGTTCGGGATTATTTCGAGATCGATCAGCCGAGTCGATATATGCTATTGGTTGCTCCGGTCAAAAAAGAGATCCGAACGAATGGATCGCCTAAGAATACTAGTGATGATCTTCTTGAGCGGTTAATGTTCCGTCGTTCGACGATCCCTGCGATCACGCATGTCGATTATTCCGCACGTATTCAAACTGTCTCGAAGGACGTTAATCCGCTGTATTATAATATTATTGAAGAATTTTATAAGTTGACGGGTTGCGCGGTCATTATTAATACATCATTTAATATAAGAGGAGAACCGATCGTCTGCACGCCGCAGGATGCGTATCGATGTTTTATGATCACGAACATGGATTATTTGGTCCTTGGGAATTTTCTTTTTGAGAAAGAAAAACAGCCCAATAAGGATAAATATAAGAAAGATGACATTTCACAGATCCTTGATTAATTATGGATAAGAAATTAAAAAATTTGTTAGTTTTTGGGTATGGCCTGTGTGTTATCTTAGGCTTTTTTAGTTGGAAGACTTATCGAACGCATGGCTGGACGTTTTCGCATTTCATTTTCTTTGCATTAATTGCTTTTTTCTTATACATTACTAATTTCCATCGGGATCTTTTAGAGATCATTTATAACCGTTGGATGAAAGTTGCCGGCGTTATTGGGTATATTGTTAATACTCTTTTACTGTCTGTGATCTTTTATGTTGTTTTTGGCATCGTTGGAATTATTTTGCGGATTTTGAGAAAGGATCTTTTGAGCCTTAAGCTTGATCGGAAAGCTAAGTCGTATTGGATCAAAAGGGATGATAAGAAAATTGACATGTCAGGTTACACAAAACAATTCTAAAAAGGAAATGTTATGTCGAAAATGTCGCTGATCAAAGAGTTTTGGGATTTTCTAAAACAGCGTAAACGATTTTGGCTTGCTCCGATCTTTATTCTTTTAGTCCTTTTGGGAATGCTGATGGTTTTTGCCCAAAGCTCAGCCGTTGCACCGTTTATTTATACGTTGTTTTAAATTTAAAATTTGTTTGCGCCGAAGATCGACTTCCATAATTTAGGAAAGTCGATCGAAGTGCGCTTACCGCCAGTAAGATAAGTGGTAAATACTTAATTTAGAAAAAGCGCCCGTAGCTCAACTGGATAGAGCATTTGGCTTCGGACCAAAGGGTTGGGGGTTCGACTCCCTCCGGGCGCGCCAGTCTTCGCCAAAGTGCTCGAACCTTCGGTTCGGCTTTTGGCTTTGCTTGGCTTCGTTTAACAGGTATAGCATTTTTGTGAAGACTGTTATCAGGCGTAGCTAAAAGTGAAAACATTTTAGCGAAGCCTGATTAATGATTTGTAACATTCAATAAGATTTTATATGATCACCGAAGACCTCAAACGCACTCCACTTTTTGACGCTCACGTTGCTTTAAAGGCCAAGATGGTTCCTTTCGGCGGATGGGAGATGCCGGTTCAGTATGATAGTATCATCGCTGAATATGAGCAAACGCGCCGAGCAGTGACGGTCTTTGATACGTCGCATATGGGAGAGTTCTTGATCGAAGGGGATCTTAAAGAAAGCGGATTGGATCGTATTGTTACGATGACACTTTCGGATCTGGCGATCAATTCGTGCCGGTATGGAGTGATCTTAAATGCGGCGGGTGGGGTTATTGATGATCTTATTGTTTTTCGCCAAGAGAAAGAAAAATGGTTCATTGTTGTTAATGCGGGAACGATCGATAAAGATGCTAAGCATTTTCGCGCGCATTTAACACAAAAGGCTCAGTTTAAAGATATTTCTTCCCAAACCGCGAAACTCGATGTTCAAGGCCCGCAGGCGCGGGATATCTTGACGAGACTTTCTGTAAATGTCGAAAAATTAGATTATTATACATTTGATTTTTTTAATTTAATGGGAGAGAATGTGCTCATTAGTCGCACCGGTTACACGGGTGAGTTGGGTTATGAGATATTTTATCCGTGGGGAAAGATCCAAAAAGTTTGGAATAAGCTCCTTGAAATGAATGTCAAACCAGCCGGCTTAGGAGCAAGAGATATTTTGCGTTTGGAAATGGGTTACAGTCTTTATGGTCATGAATTAGAAGAAAATATCAATCCGCTGGAATCAGGACTTGCGCGATTTATTGATCTTAATAAAGATTTTATAGGCAAGGAAGCTCTTTTAAAAAGCAAAGAAAAAGGTTTACAGAAAAAGATTATTGGGGTAACTTCTGAAAGTCGCCGTGCTCCGCGCGCGGGCCAGAAAATCTTTGATGTCAGCCATAAAGAAATTGGAATTATTTCAAGCGGGACGTTTTCACCGCATCTAAACAAAGGGATCGGGTTAGGTTTTGTTGATGCTGCAAAAGCAGACTTAAATGGAAAAATATTTTTTGGTGATGATCGCATTAAGGCAGAAGCTATCATAACAGGAAAATCATTTTACAAGAACGGGTCATTAAAAAGTTAATAATTAAAAGGAGAAGGACAATGGAAGTCGAAGAACATTTGTTGTACACCAAGGATCATGAATGGGTCAAGATCGAGGATAATATCGCGACCGTTGGTATTTCTTCTTACGCGCAGGAACAATTAGGGGAAGTTACTTTCATTCAGCTTCCGATCGTTGATGATGAAGTTGAGCAATTCGGTGAATTGGCTTCGATCGAGTCTGTGAAAGCCGCGAGTGATATTTTTTCTCCGATGTCAGGAAAGATCATTGAAGTAAATACCGCGCTTGATAGCAATCCTGGATTGATCAATAAATTTTCATATACAAAAGGATGGATCGCTAAAATTGAGCTGGCGGATGCAGATGAAGCTTCTAATTTAATGACATCAGAAGAATACAGCAGCTTCTTGGAAAGTTTAGAGTAATTTCTTTTGAAATGTAACGTGATTAGCAGCTATCGAGGCCACCGTTGATTCCCTATATAGGTAATACTCCTGAAGATATTAAAGAAATGCTTGCCGTCATCAAAGCAAGTTCGATCGATGACCTTTTTGTTGATATTAAGGCGCAAAACAAACCGCGTTCTTTTGATCTGCCTTCAGGGAAATCGGAATTTGAAGTTGTTGAACATTTTAAAAAATTAGCTGCTAAGAATTGCACACAGCTGATCCCTTTTATCGGAGGGGGATTTTATGATCATTATATCCCGACGGCTGTTTCAGCCATTACTTCACGTGGAGAATTTTATACGGCTTATACGCCATATCAACCGGAATGTTCGCAAGGAACATTGCAGGCGTTATATGAATTCCAAAGTTCAATTTGTACATTAACGGATATGGAAGCGGCCAATGCTTCTTTGTATGATGGTGGAACCGCTCTTTATGAAGCCGCGATGATGGCGATCCGTTTGACAAAACGTACTAAAATCGTCATGGATGGCGGTGTGAGCCCTATTTACCGTAAAATTTTAAAAACTTATACTAATAATCTTAATTTTGAATTTGTTGAAGCTCCTGTTTCGCATGGGCAGAGCGATCGAAATAAAATTTATTCACTTCTTGATAAAAATACCGCGGCGATAATTTTACAGAATCCGAATTTCTTTGGCGCGATCGATGATCATACGGATATCATCAAAAAAGCTCATGAATTAGGGATATTAGCGATCGAAAGTGTTTATCCGATTTCTCTGGGAGTTTTAAAAACTCCGGGCGAAATGGACGCTGATATTGTGACGGGTGAAGGGCAAAGTCTGGGGTTGCCTTTGAATTTTGGCGGGCCGTATCTTGGGTTTATGGCAACTCGTAAAAAATTTATCCGCAGCATGCCCGGACGCATAGTCGGACAGACAGTGGATAAAACTGGGCGCGTTTGTTACGTCAATACTCTCCAGGCACGTGAACAGCATATCCGTCGGGAAAAGGCAACGTCGAATATTTGTACGAATGTTTCTTTATGCGCTCTTCAGGCTGTTGTTTTTATGTCGATGCTGGGAAAGGAAGGGATCAGGGATCTTGCACAGCTTAATTTTGAAAAAGGAGAATTTGCTCGTCAATCTCTTGAAAAGATCAAAGGAGTTGAAGTTAAACGTAGTTCTCCGACTTTCAATGAATTTACGATCGTTCTGCCTGTTGATGCGAATCTTGTTGTGGAAGCGATGATCAAAAAAGGTTTTGCCGCTGGATTCCCATTGGGTCGATATTATAAAGATATGGACCGGTACATGATCGTTGCCGTGACTGAAAAAAGGACGAAAGAAGAGATCGTCAATTATGCTAAAGCACTCGATGAAGTTTTAAAAGATCTTTTGAATGGAAATAATGCGAAAGTGAAGCAATCTCATGTCGTTAATATTTGAAAAAAGTGCTAAAGGCAAGCGAGGATATTTAAATCCTAAGTCGGATGTTGGGATTACCGCTAAGATCCCTGCGCAATTTCAGCGTAAAACGAATTGCCGCTTGCCGGAAATGACGGAATTGGATGTTGTTCGTCATTTTACATCGCTATCGCAGAAAAACTTTTCGGTTGATACGAATTTTTATCCTTTAGGTTCTTGCACGATGAAATATAATCCGAAATTTACTGAAAGCATTGCAAAAATGTCCGGATTTGCTGATCTTCATCCACTATTGCCGCAATTGGCCAATGGAGAATTATTGACGCAAGGCGCGTTGGAAGTTTTGTTTGAGGTTGAACATTGGCTTTGCGAGATCACAGGAATGAGTGCGTTCACATTGCAGCCCTTAGCCGGAGCGCATGGCGAGTTGACCGGTGTTATGATGATGGCGGCGTATCATAAAGCGAAAGGCAATAAGAAAAAATATATTATTATTCCGGATTCTTCGCATGGGACAAATCCTGCGACAGCGATCATTGCCGGTTATGAAACGATCTCGATCCCTTCCAATAAACAGGGAACGATGGATCTTGATATTCTTAAAGAAAAGATCACTGACGAAGTTGCCGGTTTGATGATCACCTGCCCCGATACACATGGTGTTTTTATTTCGGATATTGATAAGATCTCCGAAATGATCCATGCCGTCGACGGGATCATGTATTACGACGGCGCGAATCTTAACGCGATCCTCGGCCGTTGCCGGCCAGGCGATGTCGGCTTTGATGTAATGCATGTTAACACTCATAAAACCTTTACGACGCCTCACGGCGGCGGTGGGCCGGGATCGGGTCCGGTTGGGGTTGTTAAAAAATTAGAAAAATTCCTTCCGATCTCTCGCGTTATGAAAAAAGCGGATGGAACGTTCTATTTGAATTATAATTTTCCTGATTCGATCGGTTATATTGCTGCGCTTTACGGGAATTTTGCGATTCTTTTAAGAGCCTATGCGTATATGCAATTATTAGGCAAAGAAGGCCTAAAAGCTGTGAGCGATCATGCGGTTCTTAACGCGAATTATCTAAAAGAACGCTTAAGGGAAAGATTTTTTCTTCCTTTTGACCGAATTTGCATGCATGAAGTCGTTTTTTCTGCCTCTAATCAAGCGGAACGCGGCGTGCACGCGCTCGATATTGCAAAATATTTGATCGACCAGGGCATTCATCCGCCTACAGTTTATTTTCCTTTGACCGTTAAAGAATCTATTATGATCGAGCCGACTGAGACGGAAACGAAAGAAACGTTGGACAAATTCGTTGAGGAAATGTTCAAAGCGGATGACTTAAGCAAAACAAATCCTGATAGCTTTCATGACATGCCGAGAACAACGCCCATTTCTCGTCCGGATGAAGTTCGTGCTGCGCGTGATCTTAATACGAATTATTTCCTTCAAAGTTAATTTGTCATTGCTTAGAATTTGATATCTTTTAATTGTGTCATCGCGAGATGAAATGGTTTCTTCAACGACGAAGCGATCTTTTGGGTATGTTAAAAAGATTGCTTCGTCGCCTTTTAATGAGAACTTTTAAGTTTCTCGCAATGACACAAAGGGAAAAACTCGCACACGGCGTTAACTACTAAACATTTCCGTCATTTTTATCCTATTTTTATGATCCTTCGCGATATTTCTTTGGATGATCCTCAGGAGAATTTGTTGCTGGATGATGTTTTTTTATCATTGGCTGAGGATGGTCTGGGTGAGGAAACATTACGATTTTGGGAATCCGCGCGGGATTTTATTGTTTTGGGGCGGGTTTGCAAACCGGAAGAAGATTTGAAAGCGGAGGCGATCTTAAATGACAATATCCCAGTTCTTCGCCGATCATCCGGGGGCGGAACGGTTATTCAGGGGCAAGGCTGTGTGAATTATTCGTTGATCCTTTCAAAAGAAGATCCACAGGTCAATGATTTGCGAAGATCTTATCAATATATTTTGGGAAAAATCGTTTCAGCGCTTGCGCAACTTAAAATAAATGCAGCTTATTTGCCGATTTCTGATATTGTCTTAAAGGAAAATGAGAAAAAGTTCTCTGGGAATGCGCAAAAGCGCGGACGCCGGTTTATCCTTCATCACGGGACGATCCTTTATCGATTTGATCTGCAAAAGATCGAAAAGTATTTAACAATACCGCGGTTAATCCCCGAGTATCGTCGAGGACGGGGTCATTTGGATTTTGTGACCAATATTGATGTGTCGTTACAGGAGCTTAAAAAACACGTTAGTCGAGTTTTTAACGTTGAACGCGCTGCGAATATTTTAAATGAGTCTGAATCTGTTCGATTAAAGAAAATATTGTCAGCAAAAAATTTCAGTGTTGGGATTTTTAATGAATAAAAATTTAAAATTTCTTTTATTTTTTCTCGTGATGATTTGTTTGTCAGATCTTTCTTCTGTTTCTTTCGCAATGGCGAAGAAAGAGAGCCTTCAAAAATCTGCCGCCGATCCAGCTCTCGCCAAGAAAGAGAGTAAAAAAAAGAAGAAGCATTCTTCTTATCAAGATTACATCGATTATTTCGAAAAAGTTTACGATACGATGGATAAGAATTATTATCAGACTCTTGACCGAGCAGTTTACGATAAATTCATTGAAAAATTCAAAACTAAGATCTATCCGCAGCTTTTGGGCGAGAAAAAATCCGATGATTTTGTCCGCTGGCGTTCTGCAGCATTTCTTATCGATGATCTAAAAGCAAAAGAAGATATCTTTTCTGCTTTTTATCCGCCGGAACCGGCGCAAGAATATAAAGCCAGTGTTCTTGATATTCGGGTCGATCTGGGGATCGAAGGGGAGAAAACAGAAGAGGGTTTTAAAGTCAGTCATGTTGAGCCGCGTTCTGATGCTTATGTTCAAGGATTGCGTGATCTGGATGTGATCTTGGAGATCGAACATCAAGATTTACGAAATTTGCTTAAAGATGACATTCAAAAACTACTGAATCCTCATCCGGATACAAAGAATCATATGAAATTTTTATCAGGTGAAGCGCGCCTAGAGAAAGAAGTAGAGATCTCTCCCAAGGATTTCTTCCGCCAGTCCGTTTTTTTGATACCAACTGGAACTCCGGGGATCTATGGACTTAGGATCCCGCATTTTAATCGGATGACGGGTGAAGATATGTTCCGGTTCTTGGATTATTTTCGTTCTCAGGGGCCGATCATGGGCTTAATACTTGATTTGCGCGGAAATCCTGGCGGTCCACCGCTAGCTGCGCGTGAGATTTTGTCGTTTCTTTTGCCTCCGGCTGTGGAATTTGCGTATTTTCAGAATCGAGGAGAGCCAAAATCATCGTTAGATGTGCCTTCTATTCCGTCCAAATATCATTATGATGGGCCACTGGTCGTTCTCATTGATAGCGGCAGCGGAAGTTCGAGTGAATTATTCAGCGGATCCTTGCAAAAGCGCAATCGGGCTGTTCTTATGGGACGCAATTCGGCCGGACAAGTTATGCTTAAAAGTATGTTCAATCTGGATGACGGATCAATGGTCTTATTGGTCACAGGTCGCGGACATCATTTTGACGGCAGCGTTTTTCCTTTTACGGGGTTGATCCCTGACCGCATCGTTGCGCCGGAGAATGATGGGGATATTGTAAGATATGCTGTGAGTTATTTAATTCATGTGAATTCGAAATAAATTGTTTAGCTGATAGAGAAAATTTTGATACTTTTTCATTGTGTCATCGCGAGATGAAATGGTTCTCTCAATGACGAAGCGATCTTTTAACATGCCGAAAAGATCGCGTCGTCGGGTAAAAGTGCATTTCCTCGCGATGACACGGGAAAAGTGTTCAACTGTAAAAGTCCTAAAAATTAAATTGAGGATCAACTAAACATGCTGCAAAAGAAGACTTTAATAATCATTCCTGCCTTTAATGAAGAAGGAAATATCGTGAAAACGATCCGAGAGCTTCAATCTTTGCCTTTGGCATTGTCTATCGTCGTTATTAATGATGGATCGAAAGATCTTACTGCGCAGGAAGCAAGGTCTGTTGGTGTTCCGGTGTTGACGTTGCCTTTTAATTTGGGCATTGGCGGAGCGATGCAGACAGGTTTTCAGTTTGCACAAAGAAATAATTTTGATATTGCTGTTCAAGTGGATGGGGATTGCCAGCATGATGGGGCGTATTTGGCAGCGATCCTTGATCCTATCCTTAAAAATGAGGCCGATATGACCATCGGCAGCCGTTTTTTGCCTCCGAATTTGGGATATCAATCTTCTTTTGTCCGACGGATAGGGATCAATTTTTTTGCGGGGTTGATCAGTTTGATATCACAGTACAAGGTGACGGACCCAACATCAGGTTTTCGGGCGTTTAACCACAAGATGATCAAGATCTTTGCGGAAAATTACCCTTCAGACTTCCCTGAGCCGGAAGCGATCATGATCGCGGGGCGTTATAAGGCGAAAATAAAAGAAGTATCCGTTCAAATGCGCAAACGCTCAAGCGGAAATAGTTCGATCCGATATTTTAAAACTTTGTATTATATGTTAAAGGTCACGCTTGCTATAATATTGGCGAAGTTAAAGAAAAAGAAAGAGGCGACCTAGCATGACGATCAAATTATTAACGTTTTTTTTGGCTTTATTTATTTTTTTTGTTGTTATTGAGCTTATTCGCCAAGAGAAATTAACTTTCAAGTATGCTTCCGGCTGGTTGTTCGTATCATTTGCCGGTGTTTTCTTAACGATTTTTGATAAATTCCTTTTTGCCGTCGCGCATTGGGCTGGATTTCAGTTAACGAGTAATTTCATTTTCTTTGCACTTCTTTCCATTTTTGTATTTTTATCGCTTGTTTTGACTGTTTTTTTGTGTCAACAAGAGCATCGCAATAATCAGATCGCGCAAAAGATCGCTCATCTGGAGCATCAAAGTGATGATTTGCATGAAAAAGTCTCAAAATTAAAAGAAAAATAATCCCTATGAGTTCTTCCGGTTCTAATCTTCCGCAATCGCCTGAATGGAATTCGTATTGGAGTTTGGATCAGACAAAAAAATTCACAAAAATAAGCTGGTCCAAAAAAAGGATCATGGCTGTTTTGGCAAAATATGTTCAGGAAAATAAAAAAGCATTAGATGCCGGCTGCGGCAGCGGATTTTTTGCGAAATATTTTTCTGATCAAGGATTACAAACGACCGCGTTTGATTTTTCGAAAGAAGCGCTCAAGATCACAGAACATTTGACGCAAGGAAAGGTTCGGATCGTTTGTGGTGATCTTTTAAAAGATTCCTTAAAGGATTCCTTGAAGGATAAATATGATCTTATTTTCACAGATGGATTGTTGGAACACTTTTCTTTGCAGGATCAGAAAAGAATTTTGCAGAATTTTATTTCCGTTTTAAATCCTCGAGGAGTTATTGTGACTTTTGTTCCCAATCGATTTTCTCCCTGGGAATTGATCCGGCCGTTCTTTATGCCGGGCATTGAAGAAAAACCGTTCATCCTTAAGGATTTGGTGTCGTTGCAGAAAGATCTTTCTGTTGAGATCGTAGAAAAAGGAGGATTAAATACGTTTCCATTTTCTTTTTCTCCGGATAAGATCTGTGGGAAATATTTCGGTATGCTTCTTTTCACAGTGGCGAAGTTAAAATGAATAATATCCTTATCAGCATTGTTATTCCTGCCTATAACTCTGAGGGAACGATCGCTCAAGCCATTCACGCCGCGTTAGATCAAGGCCATAAAAATATTGAAGTCATTGTTGTTGATGATGGTTCTACCGATCAGACTGCAGCGATCGTTCGATCTTTTCCGTCAGTCAAATATTTGCATCAAGATAATGCCGGCCCAGCGAGCGCGCGCAATCATGGCGCTTTTGCGGCGAAGGGAGAAATTCTTTTTTTCACCGATTCGGACTGTGTTCCTGAACATGATTGGGTGGAAAGATCGCTGTTATGCTTTAAAGATCGATCGATCGCAGCTGTTGCGGGAAGTTATGGGATCATGAATAGCGAGGATATCTTAGCTCGATGCATTCATGCTGAGATCCTTTATCGGCATCAGCATTTGATGCCGCTTTATCCGAAAGTTTTTGGAAGTTATAATGTCGCTATCCGTCGGGATATATTTTTGCGCTTAGATGGATTTGATCCGAGTTATCGAATGGCCAGCGGTGAGGATAATGACTTAAGTTATCGGATCCTGCAGTCGGGATCGAAGATCTATTTCGAAAAAAGATCGATCGTTAAACATTATCATCAGAAAGATCTTGGGAAATACTTAAAAGAGCAATCTCGGCATGGATTTTGGCGGGTCAAGATGTATCTAGCCCATCCTCAGATGGTTAAAGGTGATGATTATACGTTCTGGAAGGATGTTGCGGAGCTTCCGTTGTCCGGTTTAGTTGTTTTGCTTTTTTTGTTAATGTTGTTCTCTTCTTTGGCATTGAAATTTTTCTTGATGACTGTTTTTTTCTTTTCAATGATGGAATTTTATGTCGCATTTTTAGTGATGAGAAGCTTTATTGATGGCATTTACTTTGGATTTGTGATGTTCTTTCG
This sequence comes from uncultured Planctomycetales bacterium, assembly GCA_964348765.1. Taxonomy (GTDB): domain Bacteria; phylum Omnitrophota; class Gorgyraeia; order Zapsychrales; family Zapsychraceae; genus CAYGEE01. The sequence continues at coordinate 20,145 of CAYGEE010000022.1, forward strand.
GGCTTTTTCGAGAAGTCTCGGTTTCCTGACGGGAATTTTCTCTTTTTTGCTTAAAAAAACACCAGGGAATTCTTAAATTGCCCTTGAAAGGTTAGTGTCATATGGTATTATGAGAATGAAAATTTAAACGTCTTTGCTGATAAATAACACACTTGATCATTTATGGCTACTTCAACTAGCTCAATAGGTTACTACTCAATGCTTGGATTTGAGAAAGAACCTTTTTCTACGAGCCCCGACCCCGAATTCTTTTATCATACCCGAGAACATGACCTGGCACTAACCAATATCCTTATTGAATTAAGATTACGCCGCGGGTTATCTGTTATTTTTGGGGATGTCGGCACTGGGAAGACAACTCTTTGCAGAAAACTTTTGCATGAATTGAATAAGCGCGGGGATATGATCTTTCATATGATCCTTGATCCAGCGTTTAATAATGAGCAGCAGTTCTTGGCATCTCTTGTTAGGAATTTCAATATTGATCTGCCTGAAGATATCGATCTAAAGAATAATGACATCATGGAGATCCGTGATACGATCGAGAAATTCTTAATTCAAAAAACGCTTGAAGAGAACAGGACGATCATCTTGGTCGTTGATGAAGCTCAGAAGCTGGACCTGACAACACTTGAGACTTTGCGGATCTTATTGAATTTTGAAACGAACGAACATAAATTGATTCAGCTGGTTCTCTTGGGACAGCTGGAGCTTTACTCGAAGGTCGTTCATATGGCGAACTTTATGGATCGGATCAGTTTTAAATTCACACTTAACCCATTGGATGTTAAAGAGTCTGGGGAACTTATTAATTTTCGAATTACTAAAGCAGGATACTGCGGCGAGTCGAAGTTGTTTTTGGATGAGGCGATAAGTGAAATATATAATTTTACAAAAGGATATCCTCGGAAAATTAATATGGTTTGTCATAAGATCTTAAAAGAATTAGTTCAAACTGATCAGAAAATAGTTGATCGACAGTTTGCGCGTGATGTGATTGGAAGAAGTCAGCAGTGGCTCTCGGCGACAAATGGAACGATGTTGTAACCTGTAAAAAAAAACAATTTTGACTTGAACTTCAAAATATTGCGGTTAAGATTATAACTATATGACATCACTCAAGAAAGAAACCGCAGAACAAAAACTTCTTAAAATGATTGAAGCCTCTGGTGGGGCTACAGTTCAATCTGCGCAAGCGCAGAAGAAAGTCGTTAAGAAGCAGGGACTTGTGAGCGTTATTAAAGCCGTAAATCAAATTCTTTTTTTTGGAGTTATCGTGAGTGTGTTGTTTTTAGCTAATCAGATCTTCGCAGGTATTCGTCTTCTTAGTCAAAATACGCATTTTGATGTTGATCGCAAGGCTAATCAAAATTCGGGCACCGATGTAAATCTTATTCCATCGACTCAGAAATTATCTTTTTATATGGCATCTGTTAAAGAACGGAATGTTTTCCAGCCCTTTGAAGCTTCAAGTGCGCAAAGCGTCAATGTTGAGGTGTCGCAGAGCAATGCGCGGATTTCACGTAAAACCAGCAATTTAAAACTTGTTGGGATCTCCTGGTTAGATTCTGTTGATTCAGCTTCAGCGATCATCGAAGATGCGGAGAGCAAAGTTACTTATTTTCTTCAAAAGGGAGAAAAGGTTGGAGATGTTGTCGTAAAAACCATTTATGCCGATAGTGTTGAACTTGGCTATGAAGACGAGGAGATAATAATAAAATATGATAAAACACAAATGTGAAACTAAAAAGTGTTTGAGTTTCTTTATCGGGTTCGCCGTTATTTTCTTGGCGATGTCGGTGGTTCCTCCGGTTCATGCCGAGAAACCAAAGCCGATTGTTATCTCTGAGGAGAATGAAGATATTCTTCAGCGGATGAAGAGGGAGATCTCTCTTGATGTCCGGGATATGAACATTGTGGATGTCATCAAATTCTTGGCATTGAAAGGTGAGTTCAATGTTGTTGTTAGCCCGATGGTAGACGGTCGTTCAACAGTTCTGCTTAACAATGTTTCGATCCAGGATGCTTTAGATATTGTTATCATTTCAAATCACTTGGCTTATAAGATCATGGATAACATCGTTCATATTATGGCTGGTGCTGAATATGAAGCGATGTTTGGGAAACGATTTAATGATATGAGCGATGTTGCGATCATTCATCTTAATTATTCAAAGCCGACCTATGTTTTGGCAGCTCTTGATAATTTAAAAAGCAATGTCGGTAAGATTATTATCGATGATGATACAGGCTCTGTTGTCATGATCGATACTCCGGAAGCTTTGGCAAGGATGAAAGATGCGATCAAAGAAATTGAAAAGCCTGTTGAAACCTATGTTTATGCTCTTCAATTTGCAATGGCTGCTGATGTTGCCGAGAAATTGCGTGGACGTATCGATGCAAAATCTGTCGGTAGTGTTACTCCAGATACTCGTTCTAACAAACTTCTTATTCGAGCTTATCCGGATCGTTTGAAAGAGATTAAGGAAATTATTCGTAGTTTAGATACTCCGACAAAGGAAGTTATGGTTAACGCGCGGGTTCTTCAGATCGTTCTGCGTCCTGAATATGACCGTGGCCTTGATTGGCAGATGAATTTTGCGGATAGTTCGAATGACGAGATTAAGAAATTAAGTTTTTCAAATTTCTTTTTAGGGTCTCAGAATAGTGCCATTTCTGGCAGTGATAATCTTTATAAGCAATATGGACAAATCGCTGTTGGGAACATTACTCAAGATGCTTTTCAAACGACCATTCGCCAGTTAAAGCAAGTTAGTGACACAAAAATCCTTTCTAATCCGCAAATTTTGGTTACAAACGAAACAGAAGCCAAGATTCACATTGGAGACACTGTTCCCTATATTATATCTACAACATCGGGAACTGGTGACAATGCGATTACAAGTGAGGATGTTCGTTTTGTGGATGTTGGGTTACAATTGAATGTAAAGCCAACCATTAATGATGATGGTTATGTGACAATGCGATTGCGTCCCGAAATTTCTTCAGTTGTTTCAACAGTCGAATCTGAAGGCGGCGGGATCCCGCAGGTTAATAAAACGGAAGTTGATACAACTGTGATGGTAAAGGATGGGAATACGATTATTTTGGGAGGGCTGAAGAAAGATGACAAAACTCACACGAAAAAAGGTTTTCCAACGTTGATGGATGTGCCGGTTTTGGGATTTTTCTTTGGGCGCACTACTGATCAAATTACAAGTACAGAGATCGTGATTTTGATCACCCCGAACATTATCAATGCGGCGGATGACTATAAGAAAATGCAGGGAAATGTTAAACCATTTAAATCATATAGCAGTGACACAAATTAATAAAATATAACAAAGGGATTTCCTATGGGAAAACGAAATCAAGTTCAGGACAGAAAAAATGACAGAGTTGGTGCTGGGCTGCTTATGGGCATTTTCATATGCACAGTGTTTTTTTGTCAGTTGACGGGTTCGACCGCAGCCGCGCAAAGTGCCAGCGGTGATGAGGTTAAGGATCGCGAGGACAAAACATTGGATCTTCTTTCTCGGATTGATGCGTTTACCGAAAAAGATGAGCAGCTTAGGCTAGATGCAGCAAAAGCTCATTACAATATGGGGAATATTTATTTTCAAAAAGGCGAATTCGAACTTGCTTCGCGGGAATATTATCAAGCCGTCACATTGATGCCTGATGACGCGGATGCGCATTATAATTTGGGCAATATTTATGGAGAGAGGGGAGATAAAAAGAGTGCCGCAGAAGAATATGAAAAGGCTATTGAGGTTGATCCCAGTTTTCCTTTTTCCTATCAAAACTTAGCTGTAATTTACGCCGGGCAGGGGATGTTGTCGGAAGCGGCGGAGCTTCTTGAG
>CAYGEE010000023.1:0-23790 GCA_964348765.1 uncultured Planctomycetales bacterium
TCTTTATTTAAATCATCCATAAATCTGCACTAACCCCTAGTCCCTAACCCCTAAACCCTATTAAACAGCTAAAGGTAATCTAATGACAGTCACAGCTCCTTGCAAATATTCCGACGTAAAATCAACTCTCCCGCCATGATTTTCTTCAACGATCTGCTTGATAACATACATCCCCAAGCCGGTTCCTTTTTTAGCTTTTAATTTCGTCGTAAAAAACGGGGTGAACATTTTATTGAGGTCTTCCTTCTTAACGCCCAAGCCGTTGTCCCGGACAATAATATCTAAAGATTTTCCTTTTGGCTCGACGGAGATGGTCAGTGTCGGCTGATAATCCTTTTCGTTAAGTTCAGACTTTCTCTGCATCATCGAATAGTACGCGTTATCGATAATGTTAAAAAAGACTTCCTGAAGCTGGGTGGAATTGCCCTTGATCTGAAACCCGTCCACATTATCCATGACAACCGACATCCGCTGGATGTTGACTTTAAACTGCGCCATTTCAAAAGAGGAGCTCAAAAGTTTGCTCAACAAGATCGATGAGAAGCCTTCCTCACCTTTCCTGGTGTATTTTAGAAGCCCTTCGACGATTTCGCCACCATGTTTTACGTTTTCTTCAATGCGGCCTAACGCGTGCTCGACCTGTGTTAAGACCTCGACGGCCGGGTTGACGGCGGAATTTCTTTTATAGATCTTGATCGAATCCAGAAGGTCCCCCGCGATAAAACCCATCGCGTGCAAGCGGTTATTGATCTGATGTGACAATCCGTCCGCCATCGTCCCGATCGTCGCCATTTTATCCGCCTTAAAAAGCTGTTCATGCGTGCGCTGCATTTCTTCATAGAATTGCGCATTCTCGATCGCGAGTGCCGATTGATTGGCGAGGATCGAAAAGACGGCTAGATCATCCTGAGTATAAATTTTCCCGTTCTTCTTTTTTCCGATCCCAATGATCGCGATCAATTGATCTTCAATATAACTTGGGACAATAAGGTCAATATTAAACCGGATCATCGTGTCCACAACCCCGATGAAAGCAGGATTTCTGGTCTTCATCGCGCGCTGACGGATGTCATCAAAAAGGATCGGTTCATTGCGTAGCGATAAAAGTTTAAAAATAGCCGAATCACTTTTTAAAAAAGAATTCTCCAGAACATTCGCTTCCTTACGCCGAGTGGCTTTAAGAACATATTTCTGCGAATCTTTATGATAAAGAAAGATCTTACAATTCTCCGTTTTGACAGTTCGCGCGACGATATAAACGATAAGCCGAAGCAATTTATTTAAATCCTTAATATCCCCCATCCCGAGCGAAGCATTCCGCAAGATCCCCTGATACTGACGCTGTTCAGCATTAAGCCGGTCTTCCGCCTTTTTCTGAATATACAAATAAATAAACGGCCCGACGGTAGCAAGGACAGTTGAAACGATCAACGGCGCCAGCCACCAGGATTCGTTGAAAAAAGTGATAAGCGTCTGCTGCCAGAATAGGGCGAGTGCGTAGGGGATAAATAAGAGCGACGAGTAAATGATCAGGAAGGCACCGTTTCGAGTGATGGTGAAACGGGATTTTATGGATTGAATATTAGGAATTAAATTCATGTGCTCTTAGAATATAAAAACATATTTTAATACTGTGAAGGATTAGGGTTGGATGCCAGTATGGTTTGGGGGTTTTGGTTTGGTACATTACAAAACCTAAACCCTCTCACCATACTCGCATCTAAACCGCAACCTTGAATCTCTAACGTTTATTGCTTGCAAAATGGTTTGGTTTGGGATGCCAGTATGGTTTAGGGGTTTTGGCTTGGTATATTACAAAACCTAAACCCTCTCACCATACTCGCATCTAAACCCCCAGCCCAAATATCGAACGTTTATTTCCGACAAAATGGTTTGGTTTGGGAAGCCTGTATGGTTTAAGGGTTTTGGTTTGGTATATCACAAAACCTAAACCCTCTCACCATACTCGCATCTAAACCCCCAACACCGACTCTTTCGCAACCGGCAAGTACACCGTCACCGTCGACCCCACTCCAAAATTCGACGAAAACTCAACCCTCCCGTTATGCGCTTCTTCGATGATCTGGCGGATCACGTAAAGCCCGAGGCCTGTTCCTTTTCTACTTGATAACTTCGTCGTAAAAAACGGCGTAAAAAGTTTTGCCAGGTCCTCCTCTTTGACTCCCGCGCCGTTGTCGTTAATGATGATCATAAGCTCATCGTCCTCGCTCTGGGCAAAGATCGCTATTTCGCCTTGGAATTCAGGATCCTTAAGTTCTTCGCGCTTCTGCTCGATGGCGTCATATGAATTGTCCATCACGTTAAAAAGGACCTCCTGCAATTGCGTAAAATTCCCCAGAACAGCGGGAAGTTTGTGCGCGTCAAAATTTTTAATGAATTTCATCTTGGGGCCTTGCGGCTTAAACTGCATCATTTCGATCGCCGCGTCGACGATTTGATTTAACTCAACGGCCGCGAAACCCTCGACGGATTTACGGGTATATTTAAGCACCCCCTCGACGGTCTTCCCGCCCTGGGCGACGTTATATTGAATGCGCGTCAAGCCGTGTTCGATCGCGTCAAAAAGCGTTTTGATCTGTGCGTCCGCCGCAAGATTGTCTTTCGACGCTGTTTTAATGGAATCGAGCGCGTCCCCCGCGATAAAACCCATCGCGTGGAAACGATTATTGATCTGATGCGACAACCCATCCGCCATCGTCCCGATCGTCGCCATTTTTTCCGCTTTAAACAATTGCTCCTGGCTTTTTTTCATATCTTCATAAAAAAGCGCGTTCTCGATCGCAAGCGCCGACTGATTCGCCAAAATAGAAAACACCGCCAAGTCATCCTGGCTGTAAAGTTTGCCGGAGCGTTTTTTCCCAAGGACAATGACCGCGATCAACCGCTCCTCAATAAAACTCGGCACCGCAATCGCCGCGTTCAACTCCCGCAACACCGACTCAAGCGCCGTCAACTTCGCGTCCCCATAATCCTGCATTTTTTGTTTAACTTCTTCGTATATCACTGGCTCTTTGCTGTCCTGAAAGAAACTAATTAAAACTGAATTTTTGTTTATTGACGCTGATGGTCGCTGATCCAAATCGGATGGTCGCTGATTTAATCCGCGACTATCCGTTCCCAATCCGCGACCATCCGCGTTCAAACGACTATCCGCACCCAATCCGCGACCATCCGTTTCAATAATATTTTTCCTACCCAATCCGCGACTATCCGCGTTATTATTACGAGAAGCCTTCAACAAAAAATCCCTCGACTCCGCATCCTTCAAATAAATATCACAATGCTCGATCTTAACCGCCCGAGTCACAATATGCACGATCAACTCCAACAGTTTCCCAAGATTCTTAATCCGCCCCATACCAAGCGAGGCCTGGCGAAGTGTGGCTTGATACTGGCGTTGCTCCTGAAGAAGACCATCCTCGGCACGTTTTTGGAAATAGAGATAAATATTGGGCCCAATTGCAGCAAGAATAGTTGAAGAAATTAACGGAATTAACCACCATTGATCAAAAGCTAAATCATATAGAATACTTTTCCAGCCAAAAGCTAAAATAAAGGGAATCCCCAAAACAATTGAATAGACACCAACAAAGATACCAAATCGAGTAATTGCAATTGTAATATCCATTAAACGATACTTTAATATCGCATATGAAAAAACAGTTGGATAAAGCAACATAAACAAATACCCTACAGGCGGAAATGGAACCCCGTAACTTCCAATAAAATCCAGTGTTGACAATGTGCCGAGAATGGTTCCAAACATTACATATTTAACTCTCATATACTGAGTATCACGTAATTTATTTTTGAAGAGATAAACAGCCATCCGTATTATAGAAATATTAAACAATCCCATCAAAAAAATCAAAAAAACACAATGGAACATCAGCTTTGTGCCAGGATAATAACCCCACGAATACTCATACAAGTCCTTAACCAGACTAACTCTAAAAATATGCAAAAAAAGAAAAACGATAGCGATAAGAAAATTTATTACAATAGAAAGATTGCGCGGGGATCTATTAGTTAAGTAAGAAACAAATGCATAAAAACTTACTGGCATGAAAATTATGCCGATATACCCAATCCGGAACCATAACAGCTTAATGCTTAACTCCTGGTAATAATTCGCCAAAGCAAATGAGAACAACCAGATAAAAAACAAAAAACTAAAAATGGAGAATGCTTGATTTAAACGAGAGTTTCTATTTTTACAAACAACCAGCACACAAAACAACAATGAAACAAGGGACGAAAGAAAAAAATAGACATCAAAATGTTTCAAAAAAATAATCATTTCAATGAGTGTTTTATAGTCTTTTTGCAAATATAATTTCTTGATTCCATAAACTTAAAAATACGACAAAAATAAGCACTATCAAGTGCGGGATATTCAAAACCAGCCTTTGCTAAAACTTTTTGAGTAATATCTGACTTAAACACAGCCTGATAGTTAAAATAGTGGATAAAAACATCAATTAATTTAGCTTGAACCGGGGATAACTGCCCCATGTTAAACTTGTTGGCTGCAACAAAGAGTGGATTTTTATAATTAAAATACTGTGCGCATAAATCAAGAAACTCCCCACTCACAATGTTTTGTGGATGAACAACGTGAAAAACCTTATTGCCACATTCATTTTCCATCAACAAACAAATTACCTTTGCACCCAAATCCACAGGAATAAAGTTATGGATGGTCTCATACTTTGCCGGAACAACAGAAAAAATCTCTTTCGAAAACATACGAAGAGGCTCATAAATCATTTTAAACTTATCAACCCAACCAGATTTGTATGCCCCCATCACAACGCTTGGTCTACACACTAGCGTTGAATAACTATAATTAAAATTATCTCTTACTAATTTTTCAGACTCGAATTTACTCCACTCATAATTATTACCAAAACCTTGGGACAAATTAAAATCATTTTCCGAGAAATCTCCACAATAATCCCCAGCAATAAATGTTGTGCCCACATAAACAAACTTTTTTAAATCTTTTAATTCGTTACAAAAACCAATGACTGCTTTTGTTCCAAGAACATTCTCATCGAATGCCTGATCTTTTGCCAATCTAAATGAAGTCGCCGCAGCACAATGAATAAAATTCGAAATAGAATTAAACCTCCTGCTGCCAAATTTTAATTGGACAACCGAACTAAAATCTTGCAACCTTGCATTAACGATCGAAATTCTATTTCGATTTTCAATTAAAACATTTCGATTCCCAGACAGTCGGACAACTACATCTTCCAATCTTAACCATGCAGCTTCTTCATTTTCTGCCCGAATAAGGAGACCAATATCAAAAGTCGTTTCCTTTATTAGCTCAAGGAAGATATGTGCCCCTAGAAAACCTGTTGCACCAGTAAGAAATACCATAGATCTATTAAACATCCATCTTAAATTTTTTATTAAAATTTCTTATAACACGCATAGCAACCTTTCTACCACCTGAACACACCATTGCTATGCCACCATTCCCATATTTCTCACTAATCCAATGTCCCACAAAGTATAAACCACGAATTTCAGGTGACATGCTAAAAAGATCTTCTTGCACCTGATTTACTGAATTCATCCAGCCACTCACAGCACCTTCACGATTTAAAGAATAATTCTCCATTGTTAACGACGTTGCCCTTCCTTCACATAAAATAAATTTATCTAAATCTTTTATTATTAAACCTGCTTGTACCTTCAATCCAGAAGAAACATCTTTTGCATTCTTTTTCCAATAATTTGCATCGTGAGACATTGAACTAGTCATAATTCGAACAATGTCGTGTCCTGGAGGCATTAAATCTTGATCCAACTTAGATGAAACAGAACAAAACATCCCCCTGACAATAGAATCAGTTTCAAAGTTAGATTTTTCGCAAATCAATTTACTGTTAGGAACATACCAAATTCCAGGCCCTGTCTTTAATTCGTCTTTTAACGATTTATTTAAAAGCAAATAAACAATATAAATTGAATATGAAGGAATTCTAGACGTTAATCTGCCACGAATTGCGCCAGACTCAACGCCCCCAATCAATTTATTAAACGTATGTGTCAAATCAGAATTCGAAACTACCACTTTCGAATTAATTGTCACATTATTTTTTAGTTGAACCCCAATACACGAACCGCGATCAACTAATATTCTCTCAACCTGATTCCCCAAGAGCAATTCACCACCATTTGCTTTTATTTGAGACACTAACAAATCTGGGATCTTTTGCATTCCTCCTTTCGGATAATACCCACCAAAGAATATAAACTGTCGTAAAAGACTAAACGCTGAAACCGCAGATGTCTTCTCTGCAAAAGAACCAATATTGCCCAAGAATATTTCAAACACAGCTTTTAAGCGATTATCCTCAAAGCATGAATCCAAAACTGTTTTAAAGGAAACATTTTTGTATTTAAAAAAAATAGTAAGAAAGTCTGCAGAATATAAGAATGTAAGAAACTTCTGCAAATTCAATCGTTCTAGTGGGAAAGCTTTTTGAAAATTAGCTATAGTTTGGATCGGGTCATGATTAATATGAAACACTTCATTATCAGTAAAAATTGTGTCTGTTGGGTCGCGTCGAATTAGATTCAAATCTTGGTAAATTCCCAGCTCATTAAATATTTTGTATAAAATGCTTTTCTCTGCGCAGTTTTGAATAGCGTGGATTGTAGAGTCGACAACAAAGCCTCTTCTGACAAATGAAGTGCAATATCCTCCCGGCTCCTTATTTTTTTCGATAACTACTACACGTAAACCATGAGCAGCTAGATAACTAGCACAAGTTAACCCCCCGATACCAGAACCAACAATAATTACATCATATGTTAAATTTGCCATGTCTATAATTTAAAAAACGTACACACGTTATTGCCCCCAAAAGCTTGGGAACTTTTTAAAACAATTCGTAAATCTTTGGCAAAAGAACCTTGGGGAAAACAACTAACATTACAAGCACTATCTGCGGTCTCAAGGTTTATCGTAGGAGGAATTTGAGAAGTTTTAATCGAAAGACAACTAGAAATAGACTCAAAAGCAGATGCAGCCCCCATCGTATGCCCTAGCATTGATTTGATTGCACTCACAGGAATATCTTTTGTTCGAGAACCAAAGACTCGATTTATAGCAATGGATTCAATGCTGTCGTTCTCTTTCGTTCCAGTTCCATGCGCATTAATATGATCGACCTGATCAGCCTTGATTTTAGCATTTTTAAGGGCCTTAATAATCGCTTTTGTTACACCTTTTTCTGATGGCTCTGTCATATGAAAAGCATCACACGACATACCAAAACCAGCAATTTCAGCATAAATATTCGCTTTTCTTTTTAACGCATGCTCATATGATTCAACAATAAGAATACCCGCCCCTTCTCCCATCATCATCCCTTTTCGATTTTTATCAAACGGCTGACATTTTTCTGGCGCCATTGCCAAAATCCGCTTAAATCCAGTAAAAGCAATTCTTGAAAGAGCATCACTTCCTCCCGCTACGACAACATCACATTTATCCATCTTAATCAAATCAAAAGCACGCGCGACAGAATAACTTCCCGACGCGCAGGCTGTTGCAAAGACAACATTTTGCCCTCTAATATTAAAATGTGATGAAACTGCTTGTGAGATGTTACTCGACGGGTATCTTAATGATGATTTTATATCATAATCTAATTTACGCCTTTCTTTCACAAACTTCATATCAATTTGCTCCATGACCTGAGGCTCCCCCATCGTCGTCCCAATACACACGCCAACACGAGTTCGGTCAAGTTTCTTTAAATCAAGATTAGCGTCTTCAATCGCAAGCTTTGTCGCCGCAATAGCCATTTGTGAAGCGCGGCCATAGTTGGCCGCTTTTCGCTTGCTCATAAACTTAGTCGGATCAAAATTCTTAACTTCACCACCCATATGACGATCGTACTGTGATGTGTCGAATGCAGTAATCAGACTAATCCCCGATTTCCCAGCAATCAAATTTTTCCAAAACTCCTGCCATCCGATGCCTAAGGACGAGACAACTCCCAGTCCTGTAACAACGACTCTTCGATTTTGTGAAATCTTTTTCATAATTATTGGATACTTGCGAAAATGTCAATATCTGCAACCGGTTTTGTCGTCTGAGCTTTCACATTCGCAAAGCCGCTTTTTCCCATTGCTTTAAAATTACTGACGGTCAACTGAAGCTGATCACCTAAATTGACCCGCTCAAAAAATTCGACCTTGACTTTACCAAGCGCAATCGTCGGATCAGGTTCATTTGCACCTTGATTCAGCCGATAAAAAACTAAAACCGCCTGCGCGGCGGCTTCGATGATGAGTGTTTCTGGAAAAACATCGACGGGATAAGATGACGACTCAAAAATCCATTCGTTGGCGGTGATGTTTTTTAGGACGGTTAAGCTCTCGTTGGGTTTGAATTCGATAACACGATCAAGCAGTTGAAAGGGGTATTTTTGCGGTAAAATCTTGTCCAATGGAATTGTCTCTGTCATATCGCTCGCTTATAATTATTAATAATATTTTAATAATAGGTAAGATAGACGAGCGAGTCAAGGATTTTAGCAAGTTATTACGGGGTTAGGAGATGGGCTTGATGGGCAAATCGATCGTAAATGTTGTGCCATGATTGATTATGCTTTTGACAGTGATCTTCCCTCCATGCTCTTCGATAATGCTCTGCGTGATCGCAAGGCCCAATCCTGTGCCGGAATCCTTGCTTGTGTAGAAGGCGTCGAAGATGTGGGGGAGTTTGTCTTTGGGGATTCCTTGTCCATTGTCTTTTATTGAGATAAATAAACGAGCACTGTCGTTCGTCTCTCGTCGTTCGTCGTTCGCAATCGGCAAAGATTGGCTCGCTTCACGCTTCACGAACGACGCTTCACGGGATACAGATTTATCACTAATCTCCGTTTTTACTGTCAATTCTCCACCCTCACGCAAGGCTTCAATCCCATTCTGCAAAATATTCAACAATGCCTGCTTAATCTGATTCGCATCGGCCTGCAAAATGACATCTGAGCTAACAAAATGAGAAACAATTTGAATCTTATTCTCCCGCGCTTTTGCCTCGAGCAGGCTTAATACATCTTCAATGATTTTATGAATATGGACTTTCTGCAAATTCGGCGGCGAAGGCTTGGAGAAATCTAGAAGTTTTTGGACCAACGATTCAATGCGGTCGATCTCTTTGGACGCGATACGATTATAATTCTCCAAAAACTTCGGATCATCTTTCTTTTGGGGAAAATATTCAAAATACGTCTTGATCGCCGTCAAGGGGTTGCGCACCTCATGCGCGATGCCGCTGGCCAGAGTCGCGACGGCTTTAAACTTCTCCTTGTCTGCAACTTCTCGACGAAGAAGTTCATTTTGCTCACTGAGTTCTTCAGGGGTTGCTTTAAAAAAGAAATGATCAATAACCTGATTAATTTTTCTCGCAAATGGAAAGAATAATAATCCCACGACAAAAGCAACAAACGCACTAAAAATATATGACCGATATCCAACCGCTTGTTGTATAAACTTTTCAAAAACTAAAACAAAAATCAAATAAAAAGTTGTCATAAGCGCAGCTGCGAATGAATACGCCATACGCTTACGAATTTCCACTTTAAGATCTAAAAGTTGATACTTAAAAATCGCATACGTGATTATAAAAGCATGGATTGGAACAAAAAAATTACCGTAAGGATAAATATCGATATTTAGCGGTGGGAGGAAATTTGTTAGCCCGGCAGTAAAACCTAATACAGCTAAAAATAATGCTCGAATTTGCCCTTTTTGTTCAACACGACATCGGCGGTAATATAAAAATAGTTGCACATGCGCAATAACTACAATCCCAACCCAAATGACACTGGAAGCTAAAAACATTTTTGTTGCCACATGATAATAGAATGAGTTGGAAAACAATCGAACTTCGGCCATCAACTGATTTGTAAAAATACCAAAGGTGAAAAAAATGGCTTGAGCGTAAATTAAATAAAGGTAAGTTCGATTTCGATTATCAACTTGCAAAAGAACAGCATGTTGAAAAAATACAGGGACAAATAAAACAGCAGAATAAGCAAACTTCCAAACGATAACTACGACTTTAGGCTCATGCAAAGAGCCAATAAAAAATGAACCCACGCCCCAAAGGAATGCAAAAAATATGTGAAAAGAATAAAGCCTTGCAATTTGGTTCTTCCCTTTAAACGAAATTAATAGAAATAAAGGAAAGTAGGTTAATGCAATAAATAACCCTGACACCGCAAACGGCGTTAAGTGAAACATCATTCCCCCTCTTTATTGAACGGCAATTCGATGGCAAACTCTTCTATATTAAACCCAAATTTTGCGTTAGGAACGCCGAACCGTCGAGACACCCACCACAAAATGTTGCACCGCCCCGGCCTGCTTGCGCTAACGATTGCCGGGACAGGCAAAAGGTGGGTTTTACCCCGACAAGCTTGAAAAAATCTCGGCGAGATTTTTTCAGCTCCGACGCCCGTTGTCTTGCTTGGTCGGAGTCCCGACCGAGATTAAACGAGCGTCGGGATCGGCCCTCCGCCCCATTCAATCCGTAGGATTGCCTGGGATAATCCCGTTGAAATCCTTCGGATTTCAACGGGAGGCGGATTTTGCCTTATGATTCCTATTGCAAAATCCGGGTTAAACATCTTCCAATATCTCCCCCAGCTTTCGACCAGGGTCGAGCTTTTTTAAAAATTCCTCGCACGGAACACATTGAATATTATTCATCTTCAAGCGTTCTTTCCCGCCGTAAAGCATGACGGGCGTCGATTGCGGATAATCTTCTTTAAATGACTTAAGCCCAGAGAGATCCTGAGGATGGATCTTTGCCGCACTTTTTACTTCAAGCGCGAAAAACTGATTGTTCCCATAAACAATAAAATCAACTTCAACGCCTGATTTCGTCCGCCAATAATACAGCTCAATTTTTTTTGAATGATACGCTTGATACGCTTTTAAATGCTGGGCGATCAAGCCCTCCAGCGTTGTCCCAGCGATATTGTTCATCGCATCGAGCACCCCCGTGGGGCGAAGCGTATGAAAAACCCCCGCGTCAAAATAATAAAATTTAGGATGCGTAATGATATGGCGTTTGGCGCGCTTGGTAAAGATCGGCAAACGAAACGCCAACTGCAGGTCTTCCAAGACACTGATGTAGCCTTCGACCGTCTTTCGTTCGACCGCACAATCCCTTGAGATCTCAGAAACGCTTAAAACTGATCCATGCGAGAAACTGAGCGCTTCAAGAAACCGCGAAAAACTGCCGATGTTGCGCACATACCCTTCGGTTTTGACTTCCTCACGCAAATACAGCCCAATGTAGGCATTTAAAGTTTCCTGTGCGTCCTTTGCCCCCCAAACCAAAGGCAGCAAGCCGATCGTCATCGCTTTGGGAAGGTTAAAATCTTTCCCCAATTCAAAAGCCATAAAAGGATGCATCGTTTTAACAACCGCCCTTCCTCCCAAAAGATCGACCCCGGAGCGTTTTAATTTACGCGGGCTTGATCCGGTCAAAACAAAAAGCCGTGTCTTGTCGCTCTCGATAAGTTGATGGACGACATCCAAAACCTCGGGGATCTTCTGCACTTCATCGATAATAATAACTTTCTGTTTGGGATTACCATCGGCGAGCGCTTTAAGTTTTTCAGGGGATGATGAATAACTGCGAAATGTTTCCGGTGAAAGAAGGTCAAGATAAATGGCGTTTGGGAAAGCGTGCCTTAGCCATAACGATTTGCCGGTCCCACGAGGGCCAAACAAGAAAAAACTTCCTTTGGGGATAGCTAGCATTCGGGGCTTAGTTTCCATATATTCTTCCTTTTTGGAGTTTTACTTTCCAAAAGAATAACATATTCATCTCCATGTGTCAAATTCCAAAGTCAGACTCTTGGCAGTTCGATCGTGAATGTAGTTCCCTGACCGGCCTCACTTTTCACCTTAATTTTCCCTCCATGCGCCTCAATGATCTGTTTCACAACGACGAGCCCCAGTCCGGTGCCTTTTTCTTTGCTGGTGTTGAAGGGTTCGAAGAGGTGCTTGGCTATGCTTGCGGGGATGCCGGAGCCGGTGTCTGTTATGCTAATCGAAATTGATTGTGACAGGCGTGAAGCGTCGTTCGTGCCTGCCCTGGCAAGCGTCACTGGCAGGCCAGGGAAGCGTGAAGCGGGGGCAAGCGCTTCACGCTTCACGCTTAACGCTTCACCATTATCTTTGATTTCTGTTTTAATAGACAATACGCCGCCAGCCGCCATCGCCTCAACAGAATTCATAAACAAATTCAAAAACACCTGCTTAAACTGATTGGCATCAATCGCGATCATGACCGAAGCTTGACAATAATTTCGCTCAAACCGGACATTGCATTTTCGCAATTGAGAGCCGAGTAATTCCGCGACGCTGTCAATGAGGGCATGGATATCCGTCGGCTTAAGGTCAGGTTTATTTTTTTTCGAAAAATCCAAAAGTTCATGCACAAGCCCGTTGATGCGGTCGACTTCGTGATTGACGATCCGTGAAAAATTTTCGAGAAACTGCGGATCATCCTTCTTCGACGGCAAATATTCCGTAAATGTCTTGATCGCCGTCAAAGGATTCTTAATTTCATGCGCCATGCCGCTGGCAAAGGTTGAGACGGCTTTCATTTTCTCAGCCTCAACGATCAAGCGTTCGTTTTGCTCGGCGATTTCGGTTGGGCTTCCTTTTAAGAAAATCTTATCAATAAAAAGCTGGATCATGTTTCTTATAGGAATAATTACGATCCCAAAAATAAAAACAATCAAAAGGCTAATTGAATTTGACCGATACCCCAAAACACCCTGGAAATTCTTTTCCAAAAACACAACGCTCAATAAATAAACCACGGAAATAAGCGCGATAAGAATCGAATAAACCAAACCTTTTTTAAAAATAATCGGCAATTCAAGGATTTGATGTCTAAAAATCGCATAGCTATAAGTTAGCCCAAAGATCGCAACCCCGAAGATCGTAATCGGGTAATAACCATGCAAACCAACCATCGGAAGCCATGTAGAACAACCTCCCAAATGCCCGACAACCGCGCCGGCCAATAAGAATGACGCGTCTCGATTTTCTTTATTATTGCGATAATATTGATACATTTTATAATTTCCAAAAACCGCAAAAAAACACCATGGAAGCGCCCATGGGATGAAAGAATGATTTTTCACATCTAAATAATACATCGAATTAAATAAAAAATTTACGCCATTGTTCAGCAAATGACCATTGTCATATAAATTTGCACAATTAAATGCCACCGCATAAAAATAGGCGAGGACGATAAATGTTTTGTACTTTAACTGTCGGAATAAACAAACGGCGTGAAAATTAAAAGGCGCAATAAAAATTCCGACGCAATGACAATAAAGCCAAAAACGATATGACCGCTCGGGGTCATTGGTAATGGTCGCAAGCATCGCAAGAAATGCCCATCCCCCGGCGGTAAAAGTAAAACCGGCCCAAATGCGATGAAGCAGATTCTTGCCATAAATAACAAATATGACTGTTACCGCGAAACAGCTTAGGGCTGTTATCAAAGCGGCGATCGCGAATGGATTAAAATGGACCATAAAATCACTCATATTTTAATTTATTGACACGGCAATTCGATTATAAATTCCGTCCCTTTTCCCATTTCACTTTCTACTCTGATCTTCCCCCCATGCTCCTCGACAATACTCTGCGTGATCGCAAGGCCCAATCCTGTGCCGGAGTCTTTGCTGGTGTAGAAGGCGTCGAAGATGTGGGGGAGTTTGTCTCTTGCGATACCTGCGCCGCTGTCTTTTATGCTAATGAGTAGACGACCAGTGGGAGTTAGTGGCTTGACGATCTTGCTGTTTGGGTGGGAATTAGTGGAGTGGATTTTATTACCACTAATTCCACTAACCCCACTAAACCCCACTCCGTCAACGCTCGTTCCAACAGTCAGCACGCCGCCAGTAGACATCGCCTCAATAGCATTCTGCATGACATTCAGCAAGGCCTGCTTCATCTGATTCGCGTCGGCTTGCAAAATAATATCCGTCGGAGCGAACTGACAGACGACCTTGACATGATGCTCCCTCGCCTTTGCCTCCAATAAGCTTAACGTGTCTTCAATGATCTTATGGATCTGGACTTTCTGCAAATTCGGCGGGGACGGTTTGGCGAAGTCGAGAAGCTTCTGGACGAGCGATTCAATCCGATCAATTTCTTTGGACGCAATTCGGTTATAATTCTCCAAAAACTTCGGATCATCTTTCTTTTGGGGAAAATATTCAAAATACGTCTTGATCGCCGTCAAAGGATTCCGAACCTCATGCGCGATGCCGCTAGCCAGAGTCGCCACCGCTTTAAATTTCTCCTTCTGGGCGACTTCGCGGCGGAGAAGCTCATTCTGCTCGGCGATCTCATCGACTGTTCCCTTAAAGAAAAGTTTATCCACGACATACTGAATTCTATTCTTTAATGGTGAGGAAACAAACGTAAAGAATAAAATGATCAACAGACTATTTAGAAACGAATTATAGCCAACGGCATGCTGGAACAAACGTTCAGCGAAAACGATGAACAAGAAATAGAGCGCTGTTAAAATGGTAATTAGGATCGAATAAACAAGGCTGCGATTGACCGCGATCGTAATGTCCATCAACTTATAACGGAACATTCCATAAGTTACCCCAGCCATATAAACAGATATCGTAAAGTGAAGCGCCGGATAGATCATGATGCCGTAAGCCGGAAGGACTGAAGCCGTGCCGCCAAGAAATCCTAATCCCATACAGTAAAAAAGGAACGCGGCCTGCGTCTTTTTCTCTCCCTCGGCAATCTTCATAAAATGAAACAATTCATAAAACGCTTTAAATGTAACAATAAGCCAAAACACAAACCAAGCATTAAATAACGGCGTCATTGTGTGATAGTAAATGGAATTAAAAATTAAATGGATCTCCGCATTGAAAAGATGGGTTGATAAAAAAATCGCTGTAAACAAAAATCCTTGGACATAGGCAAAAATCAGGAATTTCTTTTGAGGCAGATTGATCAAAGAAAAGACCAAATGACAAAAGACAACTGAAATAAAAGTTCCAGGGATATATGCTAATTTCCAAAAAAGAAGCGCGCGTTCAGGTGTCTTAGACAATCCCACAAAAAATAAACCCAAGCCCCATCCCACGACAACGACGTTGAATAATGCCCAAAGATAATGTGTTTTTGTTTTGGCAAATAGAAGGATAATGACGATAAGAATCGACAAAAAGACAACGAGTGTCAGACTGGCAATCGCAAAAAGCGTTAAGTGAAACATCTTTCGATCCCTTTAGTCAACTTGTAGAATTTGAGATTAATGTTAAAAGTGAATTCAGAATATCAGATGCATCAGATGGAGACATCAGATTTCAGAGATCAGATTAGATTCTTACTGAAATCTCCATCTAAAATCTCCATCTGTTTGACTGATAATCTGAAATCTAAACCATCGCCACATTTTTCATTTCAATCGTAAAAACCGTCCCTTTTCCAACCTCACTCTTCACACCAATCTTCCCCTCATGCGCCTCGATGATCTGTTTGACGACGACGAGGCCCAATCCGGTGCCGGTGTCCTTGCTGGTGAAGAAGGGTTCGAAGATCTTTGTGAGGCTTGCTTCTGGAATGCCGCAGCCGGTGTCTGTGATACTGATCGATAGATAATTAGTGGAGGTTAGTGGCTTGACGATCTTGCTGTCGGAGTGGGAATTAGTGGAGTGGGTTTTATTACCACTAATTCCACTAATTCCACTAATTCCACTAACCCCACTAAACCCCACTCCATCAACGCTCGTTCCAACAGTCAGCACGCCACCGCTAGGCATCGCCTCAACAGCATTCAGGATCAAATTCAAAAACACCTGCCGAAACTGGTTCCCGTCGATGTTTAGAATAACTTTTTCAGGATGAAATTTGGTGACAAGCGTGATCTTATGGCGAGTCAATTCGTTGTTTACAAATTCGATGACGCCGTTTAAGAGCGCGTGAATGTCGGTCGGCTTAAGGTTGGGCTTCTGCTGTTTGGCGAAATCCAACAACTCATGCACGAGCCCATCGATCCGGTCGACTTCGCTTCCTACGATCCGCGCGAAATCGGCCATGAATTTCGGATCATTCTGCCGAGCCGGCAAATATTCCGTAAACGTCTTGATCGCCGTCAAAGGATTCTTAATCTCATGCGCCATCCCGCTTGCAAACGTCGACAAAGCCCGCAAGCGCTCAAAACGGGTGAGTTCTTTTAAGAGGATCTCGTTCTGTTCGGCGATCTCGATAGGAGTGCCTTTAAAGAATAATCGATCCACAAAACCTTGCAAACGGTTTTTAAGCGGATTAAAAATAATAGCAATAAAAACCGCCGTGAGGATCGACAAAAGAATGTTTTTATAACCAAAAACACCTTCAAAAAATTTCTCAGAGATCAAGACAGCAACAAGAAATATCATTGTGACAACTGTGATAAGAATTGAATAAATAATACTTCGCTTAATAACGATGGAAATGTCCATTAATTGGTATTTGACGATGGCATAACAAAAGATTGAAATATAGACGGTGGTAAATAAATACCCCATCGGATAAATTTCAATGCCGTAATTCGGAATAAAATCAAGGCAGGCGAAAGTATAAACGATAAACCCAAAAGCAATATATCTTAATTTATTCGTTTTATTCTCGGGGTTTTGCCTTGTTAACAATTGCCTTAATAACAAAAAATTGCTCATCATAATAAGTAATAAAAAATATGCTAGAAAAACCGGATGCAGTCGCCCCGCAATCGGATAATAACCCCAAAAATATTGTTTTATACCGCTTATTATCAAATCCGTTTTGATTATCAAAACAATCATGACAATCCCATAAATATGATTAAAAATACGCCAGCTTTTTGCCCATTCTAATTCAAGAAAAGCGCATGAATATGCAAAGTAAAAAATTGGAATATAACTGACCCCACAATAAGCAAGTCGATATATTAACCGAATCAAATTCGAATCAATAATATTTGAACTTAATGTAAAGTTGATCCCATAAAAAGAAAGCCAAAAGAATGTCGCTATGGAGGAAAAAAAGAAGTTACGGTTAACATCTGAAGTTGGTTTCTTCACAAACGCAAGAATTCCAATAGACACAGCAATAAACGAACAAACTAGTGGCGGAACCGAATAGAAGTTGATGATTAAATTTGACATATTATTAATTCACCGTAAATGGCATTAGATGGAACATTCTTGCTCCTTATTTAGAATTTAAAATCTATTGCGTCGTTCGTCGTTCGTGCCTGCCCTGGCAAGTGCAATTGAAAGGCCAGGGAAGCGTGAAGCGCTTACCATTTGATGGATGAAAAAAGGGCAACTCCCTTTTTCTAAATTTTAATTTCCTTTTTTCCTCATAAAGCCAACAAAATCCGCCGGCGTCAGGACTCGAATTCCCTGCCGCTTACTTAGCGGAAAATGCTTGATGTTTCCCGTGATAAGAAACTCACATTTAGCTGAAACGGCCGCTTCCAAAAAGATTTCATCATGCGGATCCAGAAGTGAAAGGCCGAGATCCATGGCGCTGACGACTTCTCCCTCTGACTTTAGAAGATCAAGAAACGCGGCCACATCATCTTTATCAAAATGAAATTTGGAACGGGACAGGACATCTTCATATTCTAAAAAAATACGGGCGTCATAGACAGGCGTAAGATCCCCGGATAAGAGCATCCGCAATATTTCGGCTGAGGCGCCGTAGGGGCTAAGAAGCCCGGAGACGAGAATATTTGTGTCCAAAACAGCTCTCATCGAGAACGTTTCTTTCGTAAGGCGGTAATTCCTAAGTTGATGTCAGAAAGACTTGTTTTATCCAAACCCTTCTTAACATTTTTCTGCTGCATCGATTCAACCGCGATCGTCGAACGAACCCGGCGTAAAAGCTTTAAAGACTCTTCAAGATTCCCCTCATCAACCGGCGAAAGAACAGCGATCGGCTTACCGTTTAAAGTGACGACCATCTCCTGCTCTTTGCGCAACCTTTCCCAGATCTGGGCGGAATGACTACGAAAATCCCTGACGGTAACAAATTGCATATCAACTCCTCTCTGATAAACATACACATCTGTCACTCAAAAGTATACACAGCTATTACATGATTGTCAACAGAACCTGATTTTTCGCTTCTGGTTTCGTAACGCCATCGATGAGTCAAACTGGGCAGGATGCTGGTTGAATATTAGGATACATCTATTTAATTTTCTCAGAAACAGAAACTAAATGTCCATTTTCAAAATAAAAGGTCTTTTCTGCGGGCTGATTTAATTGTTCTTGCAGCCCTTCAACAACAACCGAATTTTCATTTTCATTCAAAATTTTATAACCTTTCTTTTCATTAACTTTGATTACCACTTCCGGATTCATTCCATATGCAATCCCACGATTACCAGTTGTACATAAAAAATTAGCACAGCCGCTCAATAAAATCACTGCAGCCAACATTTGTATTATTTGCTTTTTCATAATTATTTAAAGCCTCCTTTATTACAGTCGATAATGTTTATAAAACTGATTTACAAATAAATCCTCGGAATCATACATCTCTTTCTTTTTAATAAACTCATCAAATTCAGGATAAGCTCTTAATAGCTGCTGACGGCTTGGATACAACTGATAAGGCAAATAGTACGTGCCTCCACAATCCAAAGATAAATCCACTATTTTTCTGGTCCAGGTTTGCGCTTTTTGCATTTCCGAAGCAGTCAGCTTCTGATTAATATACAAAACCAACGCAAAAGAATTTGTCTTAGCATAAGGTAGAAATGATTCTTTATCCTGAGGCATATAACGAACAGTTATACTCAGCAAATTAACATGATCTGTCTTAATAATCTCCCTTAGACCGTCGACAAAGAGGACAAATTTCTCCATCGGCACAAAATATTCCTGCAGGATGTCAGTATCTTTAGACGAGTAATAATCCAAAAACTTGACAATAGGGCGCATGGCATTATTCCGCGAAACATATTCTATTTGCCCCACCTTAGCTATCAAACGCTTTTGCAAATCCCATCTTAGATCTTTACCCCAATCTGAAATCCGCGAGAGGCCAAAGAACATTTTGTTTCGCTCAACATCTTTCTCTTCTTGAAGCTTAAACAACGCCTTATCATACTTTGTGCTTTTAATGTATGTGGTGGTGACGATTTCCCTTAATAAGGAACTGGGCGCGTTGGAAAGCTTTGCAGAGTGCAATCCGACACTGGGATGGTTCAATACGTACGTCTTAACAAATTCAGGATATTCCTTATAATCCATGACTTTAGATTGCATTTCATAAATCACATCATCAGTCAATGATAAAGTCACGTCAATGATGACACCGAATAAACCATATCCCCCGATAACTAATTTAAACAATTCAGGATTTTCTTGGCGGCTCACATTAACAACGGTGAGATCCGGGCGCATCAAGTGAAAAGATTCCACAGTTTCAATGATCGCCCCATAATTCGGATCATTGCCATGAATATTGGGACCAAGCGCACCGCCGACGGTAAAAATATTGGAAGCCTGCATAACTTTGACCGCATATCCAAAGGGTTGAAGATAGTTTTGAATTTGTTCCCACGTCATTCCTGGCTGAACACGAATGATCTTTTTATCGTTGTCTAATGAAATGACCTTGTTATATTCCATCATATCCAGAACAATACAATTGGCGCAAGATTGCTGGCCACCCTGGCTGTGCCGCTTCCCGGATATGGAAACTTTTAACCCCTTGTCTTTAGCTTCAACAATCGCATCACTGATATCTTTGAGTCCATGAACTTTGACAATTTTATTAACTGTAACCGGATTCAACCGGCTGACATCGTTAAAAACAACGCCGTCGGCAGCAAAGGATGCTGTAGAGATTAATAAAAACAAAAGCAGCGATATTTTTCTTTTCATAACTCCTGCCAATTGAATTCTTTATTCATGTGTCGGTTTAATCTAAACCAGCGTTTCAGGATTAGGATCCCCTCTTATTAAAACACCATCTTTAAAATACAAGTAATTTCTGAATTTCCAATGCGGGATAAATACCCAAATCTCATCATAATCTTTGCCCCTCTTTTTGATGATCTTGGCTGGTTCTCCCCATTTCTCAACAACTTGTTCCTTAGTCATTCCCAACTTAACTTTACCGTAAAATCTCTCTTCGCGGGCCAAAGACTGGTGCGAACTTTGACTTGAACAGAAACTGCACCCTGACAATATAAACAATACAATTATGAATGGAGCCACTACCGCACTCCTCTTTTCAGGATCCCGTCCTTAAAATATAAATAATTCTTAATTTTCCAATGCGGGATATAGATCCATATCTCGTCATAATCCTTGCCCTTTTTCTTAACAATTTTATCCGGCTCCCCCCAGCTCTCCAAAACCTGCTCCCTAGTCATTCCCAACTCAACTTCACCCTGGAATCTTTTCCCTTTGACTGATGTCGAAAAAGAGTTTGACACTAGAATAAAACAAAGCCCCAAAGAGAACAAAACAACAATAATCATAGATATTCTTCGCACCATCACCTCTTAATTCTTCTGATATTCTCTATTGGCATTTACACCTGAAAGCACCCTATAACCCAATTGCCCGCCATAATTACCATACACAGCAGTTGTTACATACATATCCCATGATGCACCCAGGTTAAGAATCGTTGATGAAGCACCGGCATTTAATAATGTGAGATTCGCTGCTTGATCACAAACACCCCAAACCCCATAGGAAAGCGGATTTATTTTAACATTAGAAGCGACATTTAACATATTCGTTGAAACATGCTGGGCACCTAACTGCTTGAGACCCGGGACATCCAAAGGAACTCTTTGAAAACTACCGACTAATTTATTATCCTGCATTAAACCTTTAACAATCGACTGGTCACCTTTAAATGCCCCATCAGTCTTAAGCGACGGCCCAAACATATTTTCATCACCTGCGAAGTTGCCGTTTGCTTGCAACGTATCCATTTGTTCTTTCGTAATCTTACCTCCTTGAATTTGCACCGGCCGTGCTCCGCTTGCGGAAGCTAGCATTTTCTCAAAACCCAAACTCACACCAGCCCGTATCGCTATCGACGACCACATGTACGCGGCTTTTGGTTTCATGCCGAGCGCATCATCGAAGACATTTTGGGCGACGGCTTCTGTTAATTGTTCACCGGGTTCGGTAGCCATGATGGATTCGGTCATAAATGTCGCACCGGCAACGACAGGGTTAAAGCCGGAGATGACAAACGATGTCGCCGTTGCGGTCATGATATTGGCGAAAGTTTTCCAGTCACCGGTAATGACCGCAGTCCCCAACGGGCCGACGATGAAATTGCCCCATTTTTTCCAAAACTTCTTCCAACTATGCCCACTGGGATCAACGTTATTGACGGGATTATTGTTGGCATAAGTATAGCGATTTAACGTTTGCGGATTATCCGGCGCCTGAACGATCGTGTCGGGAGTTGTGAATCGCCCCAGCTTTGGATCATAATACCGCCCGCCATAGAAATATAATCCACTCTCATCATCCGCTTCTTTTCCAGTATAGCGGTAATGGGTTTCGTCGTCATCATTTTCGAAGAATTTTTGATTGACGGCAATTTCGCCATAAGGTCCGTACTCAAACATTTCCTGTTTAACACCTTCGGCAGTTGTGACAACGTTGACACTGCCTAAATGATCGTCGTGATAATACCTTAATTTGTCATTAGCGATCGTCGCCACTTTTTTGTTACCTAGATGGATGTGGCGGATCTTTTGGCCGTTACTTTCTTCATAAAGATTGCCGACGTAAACAGTTGTTTTGGTTGTCACAACAGCCCAACTGGATGGAATGTTTTGGAATATCTGTGTTAAAACGATGACACCGGTGAGAAAACATTTAAAGAATTTCATATCGAGCTATCCTTTCGCTAAAGTTTTTGAAAGGGGATAGCTTTAAAATAGCAGAGTTTGATTATTTGTCAATTGTTTATTTTAAAGCAACTATTAAAATTTCTGCTGCAATCGCACGATTTGTGTCATTGCGAAGGCGCGCAGCGACTGAAGCAATCTTTTGAGATTAGCTAAAAAGATTGCTTCACCCTGCGGGGTTCGCAATGACACTAATAACAAATTTACAAACCCAGACTCAAAAACTACAGAGGAAGATTCTCAATATCCGCAGACTTTTGGATATTAAAAACCTGCAGCGACGGATCGATCTTGCGGATGAGGCCTTTCAAAACAGTCCCCGGCCCGATCTCTAAGAAAGTCGTCACACCCTTCTCTTTGATCTTAAGGATCGAATCAACCCACTGGACGCTTGAAGTGATTTGTGTCGCGAGATTGTTTTTAATGCGTGACGGATCTTTTTCGGGATTCGCGTCGACGTTACTGAGGATCGAAAACTGTGGAACGTTTAAATTGATCTTCTGTAATTCTACTTGAAATTTTTCCTGCGCGGGACGCATGAGCTCAGAATGAAATGCGCCGCTCACATCTAAAGGAATAACTCGCTTGGCGCCGGCAGCTTTGATCTTCTCGCACGCAGCCTCGACTTTAAGCGCTTCACCCGTGATAACAATTTGATCAGGTGAATTAAAATTGGCGACCTGCGCGCCGGTTTCTTTGCAGATATCAACGAGTTTATTTTTGTCTCCGCCGGAGGCGGATCCGCCTATGGCGGAAAATCCCAAAACCGCAGCCATCTTACCCTTCGTCACTTTCGTCGCCTCTTCCATAAAACTCGACCGTCGTTCGACCAGACGCAATGTTTCCTCGAACGACAACGCGCCGCAAGCGACCAGTGCGGAATATTCGCCTAAACTCAATCCGCAGGCAAACTGAGGATCTAAATTCTTAAATTTTGGATGCGCCTTCAAAGCAGATAACGCCGCGACGCTGAAGGTGAAAATGCCGGGCTGGCAATAAGCTGTTAATGTTAATTTCTCGGCAGGGCCGTTGAAGATGACGTCTGTCAGGCCTGGAATGATCGTGTTGGCATTATCGAATATCGCTTTAGCTTCTGACGATGTATCGTAGAAGTCCTTGCCCATCCCGGGCTCTTGCGCGCCTTGACCGGGAAAAATTAAAGCAACTGAAGTCATAGAATATTTGTGGATTTAGTGGTTATAGTGGGATTAGTGGTGAATAATTTCTTAATTTTGAAATTAAACCATTAATCATTTTTCCAATTTCTTCAGAGAGTACCGATAATCTTTGAAATTCATCAAAACTACAATACTGAAGATCTTTACTAAGAATTAAATAATAGCGTGTCTCTTCCAAAGAAGCAAAAGCAATATCGAGATATCTCAGGAATTCTTTTTTACTTTTCTTATTACCCTCAACAATATTCGCACAAACAGAAACCGCAGACCGTCGCAACTGACTACTCAAACCAAATTTCTCATCTTGCGGAAAATATTTCGTCAACTGATAAATATCAAGTACCAGCGCATGCCCTTTTTGCCAGACAACAAGATCTTCAAAACCTCTAAACTTCATATACGCTCCCCCCTTTCTAGAAGCCGGGGAGAACTTCTCTAAAAATTTAACCACTAATTTCCACTAAACCCACTGACCACTGACCACTGACCACTGAGCACTGACCACTAATTTCCACTAAACCCACTAATTCCACCCATCTCCACGCAAGAACTACCATTTCACAACATTAGCGGCAGTCACCAGCCCCGCCCCAAACGTCACAAGCACCTCCACAT
>CAYGEE010000024.1:0-23237 GCA_964348765.1 uncultured Planctomycetales bacterium
ATTTATATTAACACTTACTTTTTATTTGCGCACAAAAAAATCGATGAGTTTGCGTGTAATCTTTTTCGAAAATGATCGAGGAAAATGCGTTGCTACTTCTTAATAAATCTTCTATAGCATCTTTTTGACCATCCCAAAATTCACACAATAAAAATCCTTCACTCTTAAAAAGAATTGGACACGATCCAATAATAACTCGATAAAAATCCAAACCATCTTCTCCTCCATCAAAAGCCAACCACGGTTCACGTTTAACATCCGAAGGAAGATCATTTAATTTCTTCGTCGGGATATATGGCGGATTAGAAATAATAACATGAAATTTTCCCGCATTTTCACGCCGTGCCAAGAATTCGCGCATATCGACACAGACAAAAAAAATATTTTCAGAAACATCATTTCTCCGAGCATTTTGCCGGGCTAGACTTATCGCATCAAGCGAAATATCAACGGCCGTCACATGGCAATGCGGCAAATTTTTAGCAAGGGCAATGGCAATATTCCCTGAACCCGTCCCGAGGTCTAAAATCTCAAGAGCTTTGCCTGCTGAATAATCCTTTAATTTTTTAAAGGCATACTCAACCATCAATTCTGTCTCGGGCCTGGGTATGAGAACCTGTGGATTAACCTCAAGATTGGTATTTATAAAATCCCAATCCCCCAAGACATACTGAATAGGCTCACCTTGAGCTAAGCGGATTTTCATTTCTTGAAATTTTATTTCTTGCTGAAGGTTCAAAACGGGAGGATTAATTTTAAGGTCTAAAAGAGAGCACTGTAAGATAGATGTTAACAAAAGCTCATCGTTGTTCATCTTGATCCTCATCCATTTCTGCTTTAATAAGCGCATCAGTTAACTCTTCGATATCGCCATCAAGCATACTCTCAAGCTGATGAGATGTGAATCCAATGCGATGATCCGTTACCCGACGATCAGGAAAATTATACGTTCGGATCTTCTCACTTCGATCACCGGAACCGATCTTAGATTTTCGATCCTTAGACATCTTCTCAGTATTATCTCGATCCCTCTGCTCCACGATCCTCGCCCTTAGGATTCGCATAGCCTTAGCCCGATTCTTTAGCTGAGACCGTTCATCCTGACAAGCAACCACAACACCCGTCGGCATGTGAGTAATCCGCACAGCAGAATCTGTCGTATTGACACTTTGCCCACCGGGTCCGGAAGATCGATAAACATCGATCTTTAAATCAGAAGGATTAATGACCACTTCAACTTCTTCAGGCTCAATTAAAATAGCAACGGTCGCCGCTGACGTATGGATCCGGCCGGATTGTTCAGTGACCGGAACCCGCTGAACTCGATGCGCACCACTTTCCCATTTTAAACGTTTTTCCGCGCCAACACCGGAAATACTAAATGTGACTTCTTTAAACCCTTTCGTATCAGAATAAGACGTGTTCATCAAATCGACTTTCCAACCCATGCGGTCAGCGAAACGAGTATACATACGAAAAAGATCTGATGCAAAAAGGCTTGCCTCCTCGCCTCCGGTTCCCGCTCGGATCTCTATAATAATATTTCTATTTTTCTCTTCCTCCTTAGGGTTCGCAAGTTTTTCATATTTTTCTTCTAATTCGTTTTTTTGCTTCTCAAGATCGCGTAACTCTTCTTTGGCAAGCGCTTCAAAATCTGCATCTGTTTTTCCTTGCAGAAGTTTCGACAATTCCTCTTTTTGATCAGCACATCGTTTATATTCTTTTAAAACATTGAACATCAATGCCGTATCCGAATATTCCTTGGCAAGTTTTTGATATTGAGCCTTGTCCGCGATCGCGTTAGGATCAGCGAGCATATTTTCAAGCTCTCGGAATCTTTTTTCGATTGTAATGAGTTTTTCTAACATAAGCATCTTTCGTGTCATTGCCTGCCCTGGTCAGAAAAGAAATATCTGGCAGGCCAGGGCGAGGCCGTTTTTGGCCGAAGCAATCTTTTAAAAGATTGCCTCGTTGATATCGCAAGAAATCCTCGCAATGACACAAATAAAAAACTTAATAAATTAAAACGCGGATATAGCATAAGAGGAAACCACTTATGCCTATCCGCGTTAGAATACGAACGCTACTTCTTTTTATCTGCTTTATTGTAACGATTAGCAAACCGCTCGATACGTCCAGCCGTATCAAGAACTCTTTTATCACCCGTAAAGAACGGATGGCAGCTTGAACAGATCTCAATATGGACCGACTTTTTAGTGGAACGTGTTTCAATGATACTCCCACAAGAACAGGTAATCGTAGCACGATCATAATTAGGATGTATTTCCGCTTTCATCTTACTAGCTCCTTTAACTCATTTTTTGTTTTAATTTTATTTGTTCATGTTCTCAAAAAACTCTTTATTCGACTTATACTTACCAACACGATCGATCAAAAGCTCCATCGATTCCGCAGCGTTAAGATCATGGATCGCTTTTCGCAAAAGCCAAACACGCTGAAGATCCGTATCGCTCATCAAAAGCTCTTCATGGCGAGTGTTCGACCGCTTGATATCAATTGCAGGGTATATTCTACGCTGAAATAGATTTCTATCAAGCTGTAATTCCATGTTGCCGGTTCCTTTGAATTCCTCAAAAATAACCTCATCCATACGGCTTCCAGTATCGATCAATGATGTTGCGATGACTGTCAAACTCCCGCCCTCATCAAGGGCGCGGGCTGAACCAAAGAATCTCTTCGGTTTATGCAACGCATTAGAGTCTACACCACCGGAGAGGATTTTGCCACTATGAGGAACGACCGTGTTATAAGCGCGCGCCAAACGAGTGATCGAGTCTAAAAGGATCACAACATCCCTTTTATGCTCGACGAGGCGTTTCGCTTTCTCAAGAACGATCTCTGCGATCTGCACATGACGTTCAGCCGGCTCATCAAAAGTTGAAGCAATAACCTCTCCTTTGACTCCGCGCTGCATATCGGTGACTTCTTCAGGACGCTCATCAATTAAAAGGACAATCAAGATCACGTCCGGATGATTGACCATGATAGAATTCGCGATCTTTTGCAGAATAACCGTCTTCCCGCTATAAGGCGGAGCAACGATCAATGCACGCTGACCTTTACCTAGTGGCGTCAAAAGGTCCATGATCCGCATTGAAATCTCTTTCGGCTCTGTTTCAAGCTTAATTCTCTCACGCGGATAGATCGGGGTTAAATTATCAAAGAAGATCTTATCTTTACAATTTTCCGGATTTTCAAAATTAACAGCTTCAACCTTAAGAAGAGCAAAATATTTCTCACCCTCCTTAGGAGGCCTGATCTGGCCGCTGACACTATCACCGGTTTTAAGATCGAACCGACGGATCTGTGAAGGAGAAACATAAATATCATCCGGACAGGGAAGATAATTATAATTCGCGCTTCGCAAGAACCCAAAACCTTCAGAAAGGATCTCAAGCGTTCCTTCACCGAACATTAAACCCGCTTTTTCTGCTTGAGCCTGAAGCAGTTTAAAGATCAATTCATGTTTCTTTAAACCACCAGCACCACTGACACCCATCTCACGAGCAAGTTTTGTAAGCTCACCTAAATTCAGATTCTTAAGCTTCGTAATATCTAAATACTCACTGCTGGACGCCGGCTTAACGACCGTCTCGCCATTGGAGTTGTTCTCCTTAGCGGAGATCTTTTCCTTTTCATGCGAAACCTTCTCAACAACTACGTCTTCTTCTGTTACTTTCTTTCTTTTTTCACTTTTTTCAATAATTTTTGCCATATGACTTTCACCTGTTTTTGTGTTTGATTGATATTACCGTTATTGTCGATCGTTTCATCGCTTAACGAGATTTTATATTTTAAAGGCATTTGCGCCTTGATGCGTTTGAGGATATCTCCTCGCGTTAGTTGCCGGGACCTCTTAATTTGATTTTCGACATCCGCCGTCACAACAATGGAATAATCCGCCATATTCTGAAATCCAGCCTCAAATAAAAGCGGAACCTCTAAAATCATAATTTCAACATTTTTCCTCCTTCGGCATTGTTTAATTTCTTTGGTCATCCTCTCACGAACAAAAGGATGAATAATATTCTCTAATTTCTTTAACTTTAATTGATCATTAAAAACGATCGAAGCCAGCCGGCTTCGGCTGATCTGCTTTTTCTCTAAAACCCCAGGGCCAAACTCCGCAACGATCCGCTTATAACACGCTGAGCCTGTCATTAGATTGTCGTGCACGATTTTATCTGCATCAAGAACCCTTGCGCCGAGCTTTTCAAAAAGCCCCGCGACAGTTGATTTTCCTGTTGCCAACCCTCCCGTTAATCCGATAACAAGCATTGATATTCTTTAATATATTTGTTTGCGGAATGTTCCCATGTAAAACGGGAATCAAAGGCGTTCTTTATTAATTTTTGATGCATATCTTTTTGATGAAAAGCATGAGCCGCCTTGTTGATCTCTTTAATAAACGCGTCTTTTTTATACTCATCAAAAAGGAAACCATTCCCTGTTCCCGACTTCTCATCAAACTCATTGATCGTATCCGCTAACCCACCCGTCTTATAAACGATCGGAATAGTTCCAAATGCCAAACTGATCATCTGGCTTAATCCACACGGCTCAAATAATGACGGCATTAAGAAGAAATCACATCCAGCATAAATTTGATGCGCAAGGCTTTCATCAAATTCAAAAGATAAAGCCAATTTTTGTGGATATTGCTTAGCAAGATCATTGAGACTTTTTCGATACTGCCCACTCCCCACACCTTGGATCAAAACCTGAATATCCATCGACCCAAGATCTTGAAGCATCTCAAGAATAACATCTACACCCTTTTGATGAGCTAAACGCCCAACAAATCCGAAAAGAGGAACTTCCGCTTGTCGAGGAAGTTTAAATCTTTTCTGCAACGCGATCTTATTTCCGATCTTATTATCAGCAAAATCATCTCGTCCAAAATTCTGAGTCAAAAACTGATCCACCTTAGGGTCCCAAACATCATAATCCAACCCATTTAAGATCCCGACAACCTGCCCTCGATGAGAATGCAAGACATTCTCCAATCCACAGCCAAATTCCTTCGTTTGGATTTCTAACGCATACTGCTGACTGACGGTATTAACGCCATCGGAATAAATAATCCCTGCTTTCAAAAAGCTAACTTTATCAAAGAATTCAAAACCTTCATCACAAAATAGTTCTTGAGATAATCCTAATTTCTCAAATTCCCTTTTTGGGAATAATCCTTGAAAAGCCAAATTATGGATCGTCAGTAAGGTTTTTGTATTCTTAAAATGATCGTCATCCTTATATTTTTCCTTAAGATAAACAGGGATAAGCGCCGTCTGCCAATCATGACAATGAACAATATCTGTTTTAATACCAAAGAATTTTATTAAAGCCAATGTTTCTGTACATAAAAATTTAAATCGATCCAAATTATCCGGAAAATCCCCATGCTCATCACCATATAACCCTAAACGGTTATAATATTCATCTTTGATGATCAGATAAACGTCGATCTTCTTTCCCAACCGAGCGCGAAAAACGTCACTGTTTACTCCGGGAACCTTCTCAAAGTGACGGGTATCAATTCCCTTATAGCAGGGCAAGAAAATACTGACTTTACAACCTAACTTCTCCAAAGCGATCGGCAGCGCGCCCGCGACATCCGCCAATCCGCCGGTCTTAGCAAAAGGAAAAACTTCCGAAGAGCAAAATACGATATTCATACTAAAGATCTTCTGTCTCTAACCAATTATTGCCGCCGGCAATATCTACTTTAACGGGAACGGATAGTTCGACCGCCTGTGTCATTTTTTCAACGATCATTTTCTTCATCACATTTATTTCTTTTTGCGGCACAGAGAACACAAGCTCGTCATGGACCGTGATGATCATCCTTGAAAGATAATTGCTCTTTTCTATTTCATTCTGGATCGATATCATTGCCACTTTGATCATATCCGCCGCGGAACCTTGCACGGGCGTGTTAATCGCTTGCCTCTGCGCAAACTGCCGAACTCCAACATTCGGACTATTGATCTCAGGAATATATCGACGACGATTTAAAACAGTCAGAACAAATCCATTTTTCTCGCACTCTTTGATCTGTGCATCCATGAACGTTTTAACTTTTGGATAGCGCAAAAAATAGCGGTCAATGAAATCCTGCGCCTGACGCTGAGTGATCTTAAGGTCCTTTGATAAACCAAACGCGCTCATCCCGTAAATGATCCCAAAATTGACCCTCTTTGCAGAATCCCGCATCTGATCCGTCACTTCTTTTTCGCTGATATCAAACATTAATGACGCTGTATATCGATGGATATCTTGATCTAATTCAAACGCTTTTTTAAGATTCTCATCATTTGATAAATGCGCCAAGATCCGAAGTTCTATCTGTGAATAATCCGCCGAAATGATCTGCTGATCCTTTTCCAAAGGGACAAACGCCTTCCGGATCTGGCTTCCAAGATCCGTTCGAATCGGGATATTCTGCAAATTCGGATGCCGCGAACTTAATCGCCCGGTCTCAGCACCAGACTGTAAAAATTGCGCGTGAATACGATTTGTTCCCATATTAATAAGCTCAGGCAAAGCATCGATATAAGTTGATTTTAATTTCGCAAGCTGACGATATTCGAGGATCAACTTCGGGAATTCATGATCAACAGCCAAGATCGTTAACACTTCTTCATCCGTTGAAAGCCCTGTTTTTGTTTTTTTAATAACCGGTAACTTTAATTTCTCAAAAAGGATCACACTTAACTGCTTCGGTGAATTCAAATTAAATTCCTCACCGGATATTTCATATAAACGTTTTGTCAAAGAATGGATCCTCTTCTGACATTCCAAAGAAAGATCCTTAAGTAAGTCGACATCAATACGAACCCCCGTCATCTCCATTTTCGCCAAAACAAAAGACAACGGGATCTCAATCGTTCTCAAAAGAACATCTAAATTCTTTTCAGTAAGTTCAGCGAGCATTTTATCTGCCAGCTCAAATATCAAACTTAAATTCTTCCCGGCTGAAGAACTCAACCGCGTATCACCTTTACAATAATTCCAAAGAAGATCTTTTATCTCAACGAAACCTCTCGACGGCATCAGCACATACGCAGCCAAACAAACATCAAAAACATCACCTTTAAGATCCATGCCCGATCGCAAAAGAATTTTATACTGTTCTTTAATATCGCTGGTTATCTTTAAGATCTTGTCATCCTCAAAAACACTCTTAAGCCCTTTAAGATCACTCTCATTGATCTTAAGAGCGTCTTTTGAAGGGACAACAACGATAAAACACGGCTGATCTTCACTGCCTTCCGCTGCAGCTAAAGGAAAAAACCCGAATTTTCCGTACGATGTAATATCTTTTAAAAGCCATCCAAGATCTTTTGATTGAAGATTCTCAAGATCCAGGACTGTTCCATCACTAAGCTCACCTTGAGCATATTCTTCAGCTAATTTTTTAAATTCCAGATCACAAAACAATTCATAAAGTTTCTTTTGGTCAGGCGGCTGAACTTTAAGATCGGCCAGATCAAATTTCAAAGAAACATTACGATCCAAGATCGTCAGCTCTTTACTTAAACGGGCAATATCCATTTGATCCTTGATCTTCTCTCTTAACTTCTCATTTTTGATCTCACCAAGACCTTGGAACATCTTTTCTATTGTCCCAAACTGCAGGATCAAATTCCGCGCTGTTACCTCCCCGACACCGGCGACACCCGGGATATTATCACTGCTGTCACCCGCCAATGCTAAAAAATCAGTAATTTGCCCCGGCGCAAAACCAAGCTTTTCTTTTAAGTCATTTTGATCGATGATCATGTCTTTCTTAGAACTATAAAATGTAACCTGCTCGCTCGCCAACTGATACATATCCTTATCGTCACTGGCGATCACAACATCAATATTTCTTGCAGAAAATTTATGCGCCAGTGTTGCAATAAGATCATCAGCCTCATATCCCGGAGATTCAAAGATCATTAAGTTAAACGCACGAACTGCTTCCTTAATTATAGGGATCTGACTGATCAGCTCATCCGGCATTTTAGGGCGCTGGATCTTGTATTCAGAGAACTTTTCCTGCCGCAGAGTTTTTTCTTTGGAATCAAAACAAACAGCCACATAGTCCGGATTAAATTCACGCAACAGCTTCCGCAACGTCGATACAAACCCATAAACAGCATTCGTTGCCTGGCCTTTAGTCGTCGCTAGTTGCTTGATAGCATAGAACGAACGATAACATAACGCATGGGCATCAATCAAAAAAGTTCGTGTTTTGGGCATGACAATTGTCGGATGAAAAACTTACTTGGGATTCACACTCGAATCACTGGAAACAGTGGTGAGCATCCGTTGAATTTCTCTTTGCGCCGAAACGGAATCACCGGCATTGAACATCTTGACTGCTTCATCCGAATAACGCTTCAGATCCTTTTTTGCAATCTCCTGCATGGCCTTTTGTCTTAATTGCAGAGCTTTGGGGTTTTGCGGAGTCAATTTCAAAGATTCATCAAATTCGGCGATCGCCAGGTCAATATCATTCTTCTGCAAAAGCGACTGCCCTTTAAGAATATGCGCATTAGAACGCTCAATAAGATCGGAAAATTCCTGATGTTTTTGAGTAAGGATCTTTAAAGCGAGTTCATCTGACTGCTTTTGGATCTGTTCTTCTTTGATATGATCAAATCTCTTCTGATATTCAGGATCAAGCTTAACTAGTTCGTCTTTTGCTTTTTCTGTCCAAGGATCCTGCGGATCCCCTGATTCATAGCGCACTTGAAAATATCGCGCAGCTTTTTGACGCTGACCAAGCTTTTTATATAAATACCCTAAATTAGCAAATGCCGGCAGATAACGATTATCAATTTCTATGGCTTTAAGATACGAATCTTCAGCATCATTAGCAAAACCGACCCGTTCATAAAGGATCCCTAAATTATTCATCAGATCGCTATCAACATCACCAACAGCGATCGCTTTTTTGTAAGCAGTTAACGCATCAACAAAATTGCCCTTTTGCTGCTGCGTATAGGCTAGATCACGATATTCACTAGCGGCATGACTTTTTGTTTCTGCAAAACTCTCGGATTGATAAGCACCAAAAGAAAAGAAAATATGGAGTGCGATGATCCCAATTGCAGACTTATTCTTAGAGGTAAGCATATACCACAAATCCTGATTTAGCAAGTAAGAATTCTTTTGAGCGACAGTTAAAATTCTCGTTTGATTTTGCACAAAAAATAACTTTCTCTTAATTTAACATCTGCTCAGAAGGTTGACCTGTAGCCTTATCACTCTCATTTGAAATCACTTCCTTCAGTAGTTCAATATTGTGAATAGAATCACCTTCCGACACAAGCACTTGCTGAACTTTCCATCCCGCAAACTCAGACTGATCAAACGCGATCCTCATCTCGATTAATTTTACGAACGTATCTCGTTCGCTTTTTGCGTTAATAAGAACAGCCCCAATAACAATGCCCGCTTTAACAAAAACTTTCTTATAAGTATTTTGCTCCGGTGAAAACTGCCCAAAACTTTCGACGTTAGGATCCGTAAAACCAGAACCAATAAAAAAAACATGAACCGCATCATGTAATATCTCTCTGATAAGAACTGTCGACGTTACCGAACAAGGCTCTGATATTAATTGCTGCGCAACCGTTAAGGCTTGCGCATTGAGATACTCAGAAGATTTAATATCTTCCAAAGAAAAAGGATCGTCTAAAAACGTACAAACATTGTCAAAGGCAAATACATTGTCGAAATTTGTTTTGGATTTATCATCAACCTTGATCTTTTCCGAAAACTCTAGTCCTGTATCAAGACAGAAACGCAAATCTTCTTGGGCTTCTGTAAAGATCAGCAGTTCCGTCGCAATAACTTTTTTTGACTTTAATCGAACAGCTTTCACATCAGAATCACCCAAAACATCGACAACCCCATTATTGCAAAGAAGCTCAACACCCTGCGATCTTAACAACCCAATCATCCAGTCTAAAGCACCCTCTTCAGACAAGAAAGAGAATAACTGCACCGTTGAACGAATAAGATAAACCTCTCTTTTCCTTTTCGCTATATTAAGCGCCAGATCCAAACCCGACAAACTATCAGAACAAACAACAGCCGACTGCATGAAAGTTAACGCCCCATTGATCTTCTCCAGATCACTCGCGCGCCTGAGGCCATGAACTCCGATCTTTGTCACTCCCTTAATATCAGGGAATCGATAACCAACCGAATCAGTCATGATCAAAACATCGTAATCATACTGGACCTTTTCCTCAGTGAAAATCTTATTTCTTTTAAAATTGATCCGAGAAAGCGTCTTATCAAGAACTAAAGTTACTTGATGTTCCTTAAAAAATTTCTCCGACCGAGGATAGATATTCTTAAATTCAATTTCTTTCGCGATCAATCGCCCAAATTGTTCCCGATCACAAGGAAGCTTTCCATCCAACGAAAACAATGTGATCTCTGAATCATGATCTTTCGATCGAATAGTTTCGATCAATTTGATAATGCCGAAAGAACTGCCTAAAATAAAGATCTTCCTCATACCTTAATTCCTTTTTCCTCACATTGGATCTTGTAAGCCTCTACTCCATTCCGCATGAGCATAACAACTGTCACCGGACCCACACCTCCTGGAACTGGAGTGATAAACGACGCTTTTTTCTCCGCAGATGAAAATTCAACATCTCCCACAATTTGCGAACCAACCTGATTGATGCCGACATCGATGACAACCGCACCTGATTTTATCCAATCCCCCTTGATCAGAGCCGGACGTCCGACGGCAACAACCAAGATATCCGCTCGAGAAACATGATCAGCAAGACGACCAGCTTCACTTGTTGCAATATGACAAACAGTCACCGTACAAAACTCCTGCAACAAAAGCATACTTAAAGGCTTCCCAACGATCTCACTGTGGCCGACAATGACAGCCTCTTTTCCCCGCAATGAAAGGCCAGTCGATCTGATATGCTCCATAACGGATGCCGGCGTACAAGGAATGATCCGTGTTTTGCCAAGGATCATTTTTCCGATATTGGCAACATTGATCCCTTCAAGGTCCTTGGATATATCAACATGATCGGCAACAACACCGTAATGAATATGCGCCGGAACGGGCTTATGGATCATGATCCCATCAACATCCGGATCATGATTTAATTGTTCAACACATTCGATCAGCTTTTCCTGCGAGATATTCTTAGGAAGTGTTTTAAGCGTATATTCGATCCCAATATTCTCAGCGATCTTTTTTTGAGAATTAGCATACGCACAGGAACCAGGATCCTCACCGATCATCACGTTGATCAGGTGAGGAACATCACCCGTCTGAACTTTTAAACGCTTCACTTCATCCGACAATTGCTGTGAAATTTGCTTTGCTAAAATTTTACCATCAAGGATCTTTGCCATCGATCGCCTAAATTTTTGCCAATATTAAAGCGCTATTAAAAGCAGCCAAAAGAAGCTCCACGGCCACCTGAACATCACTCACAAGATATTTATTCCCGATCTTTACCAATTCCGGAGCTAACTGCACCGATTGAAAGCACAAATTACAAACCTTCAGAGAGACTCTCTTCGCTTCTAATGCCGCTTTCTTTTTTTCCTTATCTGACTTATTCCGGGCATCAACCACTTTCAAATAAGCTTGAGCATCCAAATCGACCAAAATTAATAATTCTCGCCTTAAAAACTCGCTTTTCTTAAGAATCTTCCGGATCCGTGTATCGATAGAAGCAGAACCTTTCCCGAGCGAATAATTCGCAACCATCGATAACAATCCAGCGCCCAGACTCCCAACAAGAGCCGCGACAGATCCTCCTCCGGGAACAGGAGTCTTTTGCGAAAGGATATTAAGATAAGCTTCAAGAGAATGATCTTTAAATTTTTTCACTTTAAAAATTTTGGAAAACACTACGACTGACGGGTTCTGCTTAGAATTAAAGAGGATTTATTTATTTGTGTTCATATTAGCTGAAACTCATTTTATTTTCAATAGGATATTCATATATTTTCCTGATTTTAAACAGCATCAAAAGCATTTTTATAAAGTTCAACATTGAGTGTCTTTTCATCATCATAATCGATAGCGATCACATCAAAACGAACCGATCCATCAAGTAAATCATTATCCTGCAGATAACTTAAAGCAACTTTACTTACTTTTTTTTGCTTTTTCAAAGACACGGCCTCTACGGCCAAACCATAATCTAAAGAACTTCGAGCCTTCACTTCAATAAAACAAAGAACTTTTTTCTCATAAGCAATAATATCGATCTCACCAAAACGGTTGCGAAAATTACGTGCAATGACCCGATAGCCATTCTTCTCTAAATAGGAAACGGCAAGCTCTTCCCCTTCTTTACCAAATAACTGTTTGCTAGATTTCATTGAATTGAAATGACCGTCGATGGATCGAAGAAAAACCATGTGTTTCAATAGCTTTGCGGTGCAAAGCGGTTAAATAACCCTTATGTTTTCCAAAGCCGTATTGTGGATAGATCTTATCATACATCGCAAGTATCCTGTCTCGGGTCACTTTCGCGATGATCGAAGCGCAGGCGATCGAAAGCTCTTTGTCATCACCTTTAATAACTGTTTCATATGGGAAAGGCATGTCAGTTTTAAAATGATTGCCGTCAATAAGCAGATAAACCCTATCTTTAAAATCCTCTCTATTGATCTCTTCTTTCGGAAGCTGCAAAACGACTTGTGCTACCGCATTGTGCATGGCCAAAAGTGTCGCCTCATAAATATTAACAATATCAATAACAGTTTCATTGATCATTCCAACTCCATAGATCGAATTTTCAGTGATCTCCATAAAAGCTTTTTCTCTTTGGATAGCTGTTAATTTTTTAGAATCACGAATTGGGGAAGAGAACTGATCTGTCTTAAGAATGACCGCTGCCGCAACAACCGGACCTGCCATCGGACCGCGCCCAGCTTCATCAATACCGATCACATAAGCGTAACCTTGAGATTTAAGCCTATTGTGATAAGCGGA
Organism: uncultured Planctomycetales bacterium; assembly: GCA_964348765.1. Lineage (GTDB taxonomy): Bacteria > Omnitrophota > Gorgyraeia > Zapsychrales > Zapsychraceae > CAYGEE01. The sequence goes on from CAYGEE010000024.1 coordinate 13,010, forward strand.
CAGCATAGGAAGAAGATTTCTCAACATGCCTATTTATCAACTAATAAATAGGCATGCGATAAAAAACTATAAAAAAAATTACGCAGTAACAGCTTCAGGTGCAGAAGGAACACTTGTACTTTGCTGTTGTGTTTGAATACGCGATTTCTTACCGGTAGCGCCTCTAAGATAATAAAGCTTCGCGCGCTTAACAAGACCTTTGCTGACAATCGAAATACTTTCAATGACCGGAGAATTCAGTGGGAAAACTTTTTCAACTCCTTCACCAAAAGAGATCTTGCGGACCGTAAAGCTTCCCTTGATCCCTCGTCCAGACATTGCAATTACGGTTCCCTCATAAGGGTGAAGACGCATTTTATCGCCTTCCTGAACCTTGATCTTCATCTTAATATAATCACCGACATTAAATTCCGGAAGATCTTTACGTAAGAATTTCTCGTCGATCCTGTTAATTGCATCCACCATATTGATTGTCATTTTTATATCCTCCTAAAGATATTAATTTTTCTTTTTTAACAGATCCGGTCGAAGAAGCTTAGTCTTTTTCAAAGACTGCTCTTTGCGCCATTTTTCAATCTCCAAATGATGCCCAGATAATAACACATTCGGAATTTTTATGCCACGAAAATTTGCAGGCCTTGTAAACTGCGGATATTCAAGCATTCCATCCTCAAATGACTCGTTTTGTAGCGATGATTCTTTTCCTAGAACCCCAGGAACAAGCCTCATCAGGCAATCGACAAGGACCATCGCCGGAAGCTCACCGCCGGTTAAAACATAATCCCCGACTGAGACACTCTCATCAACGACTTTCATTCGAACCCGTTCATCAACTCCCTCATAATGTCCGCAGACAATGATAAGATTCTTTTCCTTCGATAATTGCCGAGCATGCTTTTGAGACAACGGCGTTCCCGTCGGACACATAAGAATGACTTTTGCTTTTCGCTTACCTTTTATTTTTTTCACGGCATCAAAGATCGGCTCCGGCGTCATAACCATTCCAGGTCCGCCGCCAAAGGGGCGATCATCAACCTTGTGATGTTTATCCTTACTGTATTCTCGAAGATCATGAATATGGATCGAGATCTTTCCCTTGTCCTGAGCGCGCCTTATCATCGACTCGTTAAAAACACTATCGAACATTTTTGGAAAAATTGTAATAATATCAAATCTCACGGTCAAATACTCCTATGCTCTTCCCTCCCCCTTTGTGGGGAGGGCAAGGGAGGGGGGAAATAAATGACAATCGTCACTTTTACTCCCCTCCCCTAACCCCTCCCACAAGGGGAGGGGAATCTTTATTTAGAAATTCTGAATTATACCTCGTTAAAAATTCTTTCTCAAACTGCGCATACCGGTCTTCCTTTATCGCCTCGCGGATCTGCGTCATCAAACCAATGTAAAAGTATACATTATGATATGACATAAGTCGAAGGCCTGAAATTTCATTCAAAACCAATAGATGCCGGATATAACTTCGCGTGTATTTTTTACAGACAAAACAAGAACAGTTCTTATCGATCGGAGAAAAATCTTTAGCAAATGGCGCATTCTTAATGTTAACTTTTCCCTCCGACGTAAACGCCGTGCCGTGCCGGCCATAACGTGTCGGGACACACGTATCAAACATATCAATTCCCTCGCCAACAGCTTTAACGATTTGATCAGGCAAACCAATGCCCATAAGATAACGTGGTTTTTCTACCGGCAAATGCGGTTCAACCCAAGTAACGGCTTCAAACATTTCCTTTATTGATTCCCCGACGCTCACTCCGCCGATCGCGTAGGCTGCAAAATCCAAACTTAACAATTCTTCAGTTGAGCGTTTTCGCAAATCTTCGAATGTCGCTCCCTGAATAATGCCAAAAAGGATCTGCTTTTTGGGATCAAGATTCTTTTGATAATACTCCTTCGATCTCTGCGCCCAAAGTGTCGTGCGAATAACAGACTGTTCCGCTTCTTTACGGCTGCAAGGATAAGGTGCGCAAACATCTAAAGGCATGATCATATCCGAGCCTAAGATCTTTTCAATGCGAAGGACTTCTTCCGGCGACAAAAAATGCGTCCCGCCGTCTAAATGCGATTGGAACTTAGCGCCTTCATCAGTAATTTTGCGTAATTTCGCCAAACTAAAAATCTGATATCCGCCGCTATCCGTTAAAATAGGTTTATTCCATCCAATAAACTGATGAAGCCCGCCAGCTGCATGCATTATCTCAAGGCCTGGGCGTAAATACAGATGATAAGTATTGCACAAAAGCACCTGGGACTGGAATTCATAGAGATCATCCATGACCAAAGACTTGACCGTGCCATTAGTTCCCACAGGCATAAAAAATGGCGATTCAATAACGCCATGCGCCGTCGTCAATGTCCCTAATCGGGCTTTGGAAGTTTTATCTTTTTTAATCAACTGGAACATATTTCTACTTCACTTTCTAAAATCACAAGATGAGCATCCCGTCGCCATAACTATAAAATCGATATTCTCTTTTAATAGCTTCAGCGTAAGCTTTCTTCATCAGCTCCATTCCCATAAAAGCAGAAACGAGCATCAAGAGTGTCGTCCGTGGCTGATGGAAATTGGTCAGCAAAGAGTCTATCATTTTAAATTGAAATCCGGGATAAATAAAAATCTTTGTGGTCCCTGCTGATTTCTTGTTTTGAGCATATGATTCGAGAACACGACAACTTGTTGTGCCAACAGCAACAATCGGACAGTTCATCTTCTTTGCTTTTGAGATATTTCCTAGAACTCTTTTAGAAATACTATATTCTTCTTCGTGCATGTCATGCTTCGTAATATCTTCTGATTCAACAGCCTTAAAAGTCGCGGCATTAACATGAAGCGTCACTTTCTCAACAGAATGGCCATCTTTTTTTAATTGCCCCAAAAGAGCATTTGTAAAATGTAATCCTGCGGTCGGAGATGCGACCGATCCTTCGTTCTTTGAATAAACGGTCTGATAATCTTTTCGATCCGCCGCAATATCTTTTCGTTTAATATAAGGCGGCAACGGCATATGGCCGATACGTTTTAAATAACGATCGACATTTTTCGTATTAAACCTGATGATCTTCTTTTTCTGATCGATCACCTGGCCCCAAAAACCTTTTACAAAATCAACGATCGTCCCATCCTGAAGCCTTCGCATCGGACGCATCATCGTTTCATACGTATCGTCCGTAATCTTCTTAAGGATGAAAATTTCAACTTCCCCGCCAGTGATCCTTTTTCTTCCATAAAGCCGCGCTGGAATGACTTTACTATCATTTAGGACCAGTAAAGACTTTGACGGTAGATATTGACCGATATTCTTAAAAATATCATGATGGAATTTTTGCGTTTTCCGGTCAATGATCAAAAGTTTTGAATGATCGCGTTTTTTAAGAGGATACTGTGCGATCAAGTGACCGGGAAGATCGTAGGAAAAATCAGTTAAATTCATAATATTCTATAAAATTCTATCGCCTGTGTCATTGCCTGCCCTGGCCAGAAAAAAATAAATATCTGGCAGGCCAGGGCGAGCGACCGAAGGGCGCGCGGCAATCTTTTATGCTAAAAAGATCGCTTCGTCATCGAAGAAACCATTTCATCTCGCGATGACACAAACGGGAAATCAACTGCCAACATCTGTTATTTCTGAGTCGTGGTGACGATTTCAGAACCCGGATAATAAAAAGAAAGAATCTGCTGATACGTAAATCGCTGAACCGACATCGCATAAGCACCCCACTGGCACATCCCGACACCATGACCCCAGCCTTTGCCGATAAGATCACAATAATACCCTTTCATCACAATATCATAATTATTGCTACGAATAACATTAGGCCCAATGATCTCGCGGAATTTTTTGCCTTCCATTTTCAATTGCCGTCCATCCCGAGATTTGATCAATAGCCATTCATTCCGTCCGCTTTCATTCTTATCGACGATCGATATTTCTTGGATCACGCCGACCGAATATCCAGCTTTAACAAGCTTCTCTTGAAAATCCTGTAATCGAAAATTCCGCTTCCAAGAATACGCCGGCCCATCCTTACAGTACGGGCAAACGACACCCCACAACGGAGTGAGATTCTTCTGATCCTCCCACAACTCCTTAACATTTTCAGTTTGCCCTCCACAATTGGCATGAAAATACGCCGGTAAGATCTTACCCTCAAAATATAAAACCTCACCCTCTGTCTTTTTAACGGCAATATTTGTACGGTATCGCTCAGCGCTTCGGCCTCCATAAACTTGAGAATAAATATCATTGGTCAGGTCAAACTCATTATTTTTATTCTGTGATCTCTGAAAATAAGCATAAGTTCTTGCGGCAACAGCCTGCGCCTTGATCGCCTCAATAGGCCAGCGGTCAGTGACCTCATGATACAAAACCCCACGGATATAGGTTTCGATCTCAACATCATTGATCAAATAGATCTTTTTTAACGGACCACTGATAACATCAACCCCTCCGCGATACCGCTTTGCGATGCCTTTGGAAGTTATCGTAAAACTATTTTCTGAAATAATACGGATGTGCCGCTGAACAAAAAAATACTCACCAACATTGATCCCGTAATCCGTGGCATTAACTTTCGAATCCTTAAGACGCTTTCCCTCATAAAGAACTTCCTGGGTCCGCGGATCAATGATCTTGAATTTATTACCTACGGACACAGTAAAATCCTTAAGATCTTTAGCGATCAAGACACGAATGGACGGCAAGACTGATTCGTCACTGGAATAAGAAATTGAGGGACAAACACAAAAAAGACCCAAAAGAAGAACAAGAAATGGCCGCATCATTTGCGGCTCCAGAACATCATTACTAGGCTTAAAAGAATGCTCACAAGAATACTCGTTGTTATCGGAAAATAAAAACTGGAATTTCCCTTCTTGATAAAAACATCCCCGGGCAGTTTTCCAAACCCTGGAATTTTACCTGTCAAATACAAAAACCCGCCCGCCAGAATAAAGAAAACACCAATCGATATTAAAATTTTTGCCATATCGGTCATTATGCCGCCTTTTACGAAAGGAATTTTTGCTGAATATCTTTTGATCGGCTGGAAATAACTTCTAAATGTTTATAGGATCGCTCCGTCAACTCTCTGCCTCTGGGAGTTCGCTTTAAAAAACCTATTTTCAATAAATACGGCTCGATAACATCGACTAACGTGTCAACTTCCTCATTAAGGGTCGCCGCAAGAGTCTCGATCCCAACCGGGCCGCCCTTATAATAATCACACAATACTTTTAAAAACCGTTTATCCAGATCATCAAGGCCGATCTCATCGATCCCTAAAGTTTTCATGGCTTCCAACACGATCGTAAGATCAATATTATTTTGCGATGTTTTTACCTGCGCGTAATCACGGACACGGCGTAAAAGGCGATTAGCGATTCTTGGCGTGCCTCTTGCCCGGCGAGCGATCTCGTTACAGCCATCCTCAGATAAGGAAACTTGAAGCTTCTTTGAAGAATTCATAATGATCGAGCTTAGATCTTCCATGCCGTAAAAATCTAAATGATGAAAGATCCCAAACCGATCCCTTAATGGTGCCGCCAGCAACCCACTTCGCGTTGTGGCTCCAATAAGAGTAAAAGGTTTTAAATTAAAATTCACCGTACGCGCATGTTGTCCCTGATCAACCAAGAAATCGATCTTAAAATTTTCCATCGCGGGATATAAAAATTCTTCGACCGCTTTTGAAAGCCTGTGGATCTCATCAATAAAAAAGATATCCCCTTGTTCCAAATTCGTAAGGATCCCGATCAAATCTCCCGCGCGAGTGATCGCCGGCCCGGAAGAAACAGTGATACGGACACCCATCTCATGGGCAACAATATTGGCAAGCGTCGTCTTTCCTAATCCAGGCGGCCCGGAAAGAAGAATATGCTCGATTGGTTCTTTTCTTTTTTTTGCTGCGGAGAGTGAAACACGAAGATTATCGATCAGATCCTTCTGTCCAATGAAATCCTGCAACTGGGAGGGACGCAGACTTAAACTATAAACCTGATCCTCGTCGGTCTCCTGGCCTAAAATTAATCGTTTCTTTTCATTCATCATATCAATTGGAAGCTACGTCATCTTTGGGAAGAATATTATCCTTATTCCGGCAGATCTCAATATCATCAAATATCCTCTTTTGTACAGCCTTGATCTCTTTGAGACGAATAAGCTCTAGAATCGCAAGAAACGTAACAATGACTTCAATTTTAGTGCGGGCTTTTTGAAATAGATCCTTAAGAATGATCGACGGACGATCAAGCATTAAATGCAGAACATCGTGGATCTTCTGCTCGACAGTATACTCTTCACGAACGATCTCATGGATCACCTCTTCAGGCAATCGTTTTAAAGCATCGGAAAGAGCATTAATAAGGTCAAAAAGATTAGCCTCAAGCGCGATCTCTTTAGAATCCTCCTTGATCTGTTTCATTTTTTCCATATCGACGATCCGCGAAAAGAAATCCTGCCGATGACCTTCCTTTTCACGTAACAGCTCAGCGATCTCCTTAAATTTCTGATATTCAGAAAGCCGCTGCGCTAACTCATCCCGAGGATCAATAACTTCTTGATTCTCCACCGGATCCGGAGGAAGAAGCATTCTAGATTTGATCTGAATAAGTGTTGCCGCCATCACCAAGAAATCTCCGATAATGTCAAGATCAAGCATCTTCATCATTTCGATATATTCCATGTACTGCTCGGTGATCGTGCTAATCGGGATATCTTTAATATCAATATCATTTTTTTTGATCAAATAAAGCAACAGATCAAGCGGCCCTTCAAAATATTCTAATTTCACTTTATAGTTCATTGAAAGATGATCTCCCGAACGTTATCCATTGTTTGACGGGCCATTTTCTGTGCCTTGATCTTTCCCTCTTGCAAGATCTCATGGATACGATCTTTATTTTGCGCCAATTCGTGCCGTTTTTGCACAATCGGTTTTAAATATTCGATCAAATGATCCGCTAAGATCATTTTACAATCTGTACATCCCTTTTGAGCTTTTGTACACCACTCCCGAACTTCACTCTTTTTTGAATTCGCAAATACCCCATAATAATCATAAACATTACAAATATCCGGATGCCCTGGATCCGTCAGCTTAATACGCGCCGGATCTGTGATCATCATCCGCACCCTCTTTTTAAGATCAGCTTCAGGTTCAGATAGGTTGATCGCATTCTGATAACTTTTACTCATCTTCCGTCCATCAAGCCCCAACAAACGGGAAGTTTTAGTTAACAGTGCATCACAATTTGGGAAAAAATCGGTTTTATAGATATGATTAAAGCGCCGCGCTATTTCTCGGGTCAATTCAATATGAGCCAATTGATCTTCTCCAATTGGGACCACATTCGCTTTATATAAAAGAATATCCGCCGCTTGAAGGACAGGATACCCTAAGAATCCATACGACTGAAGATCTCGGCTGGTGATCTCACGAAGCTGTTCTTTATATGTCGGATTTCTCTCAAGCCATCCTAATGGCGTCAAGCACGAAAAGATCATCTGTAATTCTAAATGTTCAGGAACATGGGATTGAACGAATATCGTTGATCTTTCCGGATCGATCCCGCAAGCAATCCAATCGATCGCCATATCGTAAATATAATTGGGGATCTCTTTACTCTGTTCATATTCCCCCATATACGCATGCCAGTCGGCAATTGAAAAAACACAATCGTATTCTTCCTGAAGCTTCACCCAATTGTGCAGCGCTCCCACAAGATGCCCCAAATGGAGCTTTCCCGTCGGACGCATGGCGCTAAAGACGATCTTTCTCATAATTTTTGGGCGACTGATTCGATCTCGTAAGCTTCAATAAGATCCCCGGGTTGAATTTTATCAAATCCGGCGATCGTAATACCACACTCTGTTCCTTCCGCGACGTCTTTAACATCATCTTTAAATCGCTTAAGCGAAGAAAGATGCCCGGAGAAGATCACTTTCTGGTCCCTCATAACATCGACAAGAGCTTTTCTATTAATTCGCCCCTTTGTGACATAACATCCCGCAACCGTTCCACTCTTTGAAAGACTGAAAACTTGACGGATCTCAACGCGGCTTATAAAACGTTTATATGTTTTTGCATCTAAAAGCCCTTCCATTGCGTTTCGCATATCATTGACGGCATCATAAATGATCCGATACTGACGCAGATCAACCGCTTCTTTTTCAAGCTCTTTTTTCGCACGCTGATCGGTCCCAACATGAAAAGCAATGATCACAGCTTTAGAAGCAACAGCTAAAAGAATATCGGAAGTATTCACCTCTCCAACACCCAAATGAATACATTTTAATCTTATCTTTTCATTCGGTATTTTCTCTAACGAATCTTTAAGAGCTTCCAATGACCCCTGAACGTCGGCTTTGATAATAATATTTAATTCTTTTATCTTTCCCTGCTGTATTTGAGAATAGAGGTCTTCCAGCGAAATACGGGTCATGCTATTAAGCTTATCATTCTTCATTTGAACGGACTTCTGCAAAGCAATGTCACGGGCATGTTTTTCATCCTCGACAACATAAAAAACATCCCCAGCCTCAGGAACATCAGACAATCCCAAGATCTCAACAGGCATAGAAGGACCAGCCTCTTTCAAGGATTCTTTAAAATCATTGAACATAGCCTTGATCTTACCAAAGCATCTGCCAATGACAATCACGTCCCCTTCTTTTAAGATCCCGCTCTGAACGATCAGTGTCGTAACAACACCTCGGCCCTGACTTAAATGCGCATCGACGACAATTCCCGACGCCTTCTTATCAAAGTTTGCCTTCAATTCCAACAACTCAGCTTCCAATAAAATAATCTCAAGAAGATTATCGATCCCTTCACCAGTTAATGCAGAAACACCCGTTATACTCGTCTTTCCACCCCAATCCTCTGCCATTAACCCGATCTCCATAAGCTGCTTCTTAATACGATCGACATCAGCATTGCGATGGTCGATCTTATTGATCGCAACAATGATCGGAACTTCTGCGGCTTTCGCATGATTGATCGCTTCAAGTGTTTGTGGCATGATCCCTTCATCCGCGGCTACGACCAAAACGACCAGATCCGTAATATGCGCCCCGCGAGCACGCATCGCAGTAAATGCCTCATGACCCGGTGTATCCAAAAATGTTATCCGCCCCTTGGGAAGCTGTACAGAATAAGCACCCATATGCTGAGTGATCCCGCCATGCTCTTTATCGGCGACCCGGCTTTTACGGATCTTATCCAAAAGCGATGTTTTTCCATGGTCAACATGCCCCATGAAAGTTACAACAGGCGCTCTGGCTTTTAAGAATTTAGGATCTTCTTTTTCTTTTTTATGAACTTCAATAAGTTGTTCTTCCTGTGTCCGTATTTTTCCGATCTTATATCCAAAAAACGTTGCTAACTTTGCCGCTAATTCAGCGTCAAGATTCTGATTGATATTCGCTAAGATCCCCATTTTCATCAGCTCTTTAAGGATGATGCTTGGTTTCTGACCAACTTTAGGAGCAAAATCTTTAACCGATATAGGCACTCTTAATTCAATTTCCTGCAAATTTTTCTCAACAGCAGAAAGATCAGCGATCTTTTCACCATGTAATTGACCAGCCACCACCAAATCAGGGGATGAAGATTGTAAAATGTTACTTGCGGAATCCGGAGTGACAACAGAGGAGGAATGATCATCTCGATCAGATGAGAATTCTCGACCGCCGATCATTTTTTTCTTTTTCCGAGCAAGTGGTTTTAACGTAATGATCGGTTCTTTGCTTATTCGTGGAACACTCTTAACAACTTCTTTTACCGCCTCTTTTACCTTCTCGACTTCTTTTACCGTCTCCTTGACCTTCTCAACTTCTTTTTTCGCGGTTTTCTTAGCAACAGATTTTGAGATCTTTGCTGCAACCAGAGGTTCCTTCTCCTGATCTTTCTCAGCAACCTTCGATTTAACCGTCGCCGTCTTTTCTTTTGTATCTTTAGTGGACTTTGTTAAAACCTTCTTTTCATCTTTAATAATCGCTTTTTTTTCTACTTCCTTTTCAACCTTAACTTCTTTTACAGCGGAAACAGCCGGTTTTCTTTTAAGCCATTCAGTTTTAACAACAGAAATGACAAAAGAACTAACTTCCTGCTTGCCATCTTTTGCTTTAAGTTTAAGGGATTTTAAAATACTTAAAACATCCTCACTTGAAGCCCCTAATTGTTTCGCTAGATCAGATACTGTCATATG
>CAYGEE010000025.1:0-23114 GCA_964348765.1 uncultured Planctomycetales bacterium
TTTAATAATAATTCTTCCCATCTTTCCTATAACTCATTTAGAAAGAACCATGAAAGAACTATTAGACCCTATCTTCAATGAAACCTGGGAGAAAGCTTTAAAAGATATCCAAGAAAAAACCCCGCAAAACAGCATTATCAATTGTTGGTGGCCACCAGGACATTTCATCAAAGCTATTGCCAAAAGACGGGTCACCTTCGACGGAGCAACCATCAATGTCCCGCAAGCTTATTGGCTTGCAAATGTCTTTTTAAGCCAAACAGAAGAGGAAGCCATCGGTTATCTTCGAATGTTGAACAATAGTGCGAATCAAGCAACAGAGTATCTACAGACCCAAGGATTGCCGCTTTCCCGATCCGTAGAGGTCCTAAAAGCAATAACAAAGCTATCCCCGATAGAAGCAAAATTCGCATTAAATCCCATATTAAAAGATCCAGAAAAGATCACACATTTAACTGATCTAACTCACTCAACGCCCGCTCCATCCTATTTATTTCTATACAATGAATTTGTAGAAAATAATCTTCAGCTCAGTTTTATCGGACACTGGAATTTTAAAAAGATCGAAGAGATCAATAAAGATCCGGAACTCTTGCACAAAGTCCCATCCAGTCGTTCTAAAGAATATATCAATTTTCTGTGGGAACTCTCCGGAGGAGCGATGAAATACAGCGGGATATTATCACAAGTCAGTCAAATTAAAGATACTCTCCTGTTCCCGGAGAATGTTTACATCAACACAGGGAAAATGGAGTGTCAGATCGCCTCTAAAACTTACGGAAAAGGGATCCCCTACAGCATCTTCTATCTTGAAAATAACGATGTCGTTGAAAAGATCCTTGACCACGGCAACCTCAACTATAGTGTTGTCTTATTCAAAAAAGACAATGCTTATCAATGCATCCTTTTAGATCGTGATTTAGCAAGATCACTTTTAGTTAGGCTATTCTTTTTTGATGGAAAGGGATTAAAATATTTCACACCATTTACAACTGCGGCGGATCTAACAAAACGAACCGAAATAAAGGTCTTCCAGATCATCTGGCCAAAATTTTAAAATGATCGATTGATCCCAATATCTTTTATTGCAGGTCAATTCCCTTGGCTGGAATCTCGAGTTCTCTTCTGAAGAGCATGAATTCGCTCTGTGCCGTAATTTTTATCACCATAATCTCTGTGCGGTAATTTACCCCGAAGATAAACCTTTATCCCTTCGTCTTTTGGATTTGGCGCCCCTTGCGAAGACTGATTCAATTCTTTTGTAACACCGTTATTAATATCATCAGACACCAATATCCCCGGAATTCTTTCTGGAGTGTAAAAAGGAGATTCCAGGTCATTGGCAGGCTTGTAATTATGCTGTCGGACAATTTTCTCCAACTGATCAGCCATTTTTAACTGATTCATTTTCTTTAATGTTGTGATCATTTCGAGAGCCTTAAATTTCTCCCCCGCCAAAAAATAAGCCATTCCCAAGCCCAACTGTACATAAGGAAGATCATTGCTATTCGTATTCTTTCTGGCATCCTCAAAATAATCAATAGCATCTTTAGGCATAGATTTGCCCAAAAGATAAGTCCAAGCCAAAGTTAGCTTAGCCGTAACACTCTGTGGATCAACCTCTAAAGCTTTGAGTGAGATCTTCTCAGCATTCTCGTAGTCCCCAAGAGAATAATAACTTTTAGAAAGATTCTCATATGCCAGAAGATATTTAGGGTCAACTTCGATTGACTTTTTAAACAACCAAATAACACCCTCAGGATCTGAACCAATCGCCTTGTGGCACATTCCAAGGAAATTATAAGAAGGCGCAAAATTCGGATAAAGAGCAAGTGCTTTTTCAAATAGGTCTATCGCTCTTTTATAATCCTGACTTTCATAGGATTTAGTCCCTTCAATAAAAAGGATCTTAACAGGATTTGGCTCTTCCGCAAATCCTTTAACAATAAAAGTTAAACAAAAAAATATTATAAAAAATACATTTTTCATGAGAGTGTTTTCTTAAGGGAGAGGGTTACTTCTTACTTCGATGCTATGGCTTAGCTGTTTTTCCCAACGGGTCGGAATTCGCCAACAACTTCACGATGGTCATCGAAGCATTAATTTCATTAGGGGAACCGCGTTTAGGCGTCAAATTAAATTTGACGATCTTTAATAATTCATCAGAAGAATTAATAGCATGCATGAAACTTACGACATTCTCTAATTTTCCCGCACAATCTAAATTGGCAAAATACTGAGTAAAATCCTTACCTTTTTTTGATTCTGAAGGATTACTTTTTATCAAATTTATACTAGCCTGGTTCGCAAATCTCTCAATAACACTGAATAATTCTGTATTGATAACATCTTCTTCCTGCGGTTTTACATTAAGATAATGATCAAAGACCTTACTTTGATTAATAATTTTATCCTTATAAGTCAAAAAACGAACATCTCTTTTTATGCTAACTTGCTGCTCATCGATCTCGCTATCAATTGTTTTTAACTTATCCCAAACCGGGCCTAAAAAAAGACGATCAAAGAATGCTAAAAGAACAAATAAAAGAGCCGCATAAAAGATCTTTTTTTCTTTATCTGAAAGTTTTGCAACAAATTTCTGGATCTCAACCAAGACAAGCCCCCTTTAAGGAGTAGTTTTTGATTTATCGCCCTTATTAACAGTCCCAGCGGTCTTTGAAGACTTAGGATCCTCTGCCGCAACTTCATCAGGAGCAGACTGCAATTTAAGAGCAATTTCAAAAGCATGAACATCTTTGCCCCTATCTTTTTTTGCTGTCTTTTCCTTAACATCCGCACTCTTAAACAACTTTCCCTCTTTTAAAGTCGTGTTCAAACTATAAACTAAAGACCCGACATCTGAAATACCCTGAACACTGATACTCCCCAATTCATCCATTGAAATGCCCGTTAAATAAACTTCCGTCGGGATATTTTTATAAACTTCGTTAAGAACATCAAGGCTCATCATGCGGCTCGCCAAGAAACTTTGGATCATTTGAACTTTACTGGAACGATTTTCTAAAGAAACAACAGAATCTCTATTGTCACGATAACCATCGCGAAGTTTATTAAGGAAAGTATTTTTAAAATATATTTCCAATCCAAAATTAACTGCGACTAAAACAAGAATAATAAGAGCGTAAATAGCAGCCGTAAAGGCTTCACGTCCTTGAAGTTCAATGGCTTTTTGCAATTGAACTTCTTCGGGGATCAGATTGATCTGAGAAGTTTCCAGCGTCGAACTTGAGGCGATCAGATCCAGTAAAGAATATTCCGAGAGATCCGTAGCAAAACGCTTTAAAATATCCTCACCTAATTTAATACCGTCTACATACGGAACAATATTAACAACCCAATTCAATTTTTGCTGCAATAATGGCTGAAGACTTTTGATCGATTCATCATCACTTGTAAAGATAAAATCCGTAGGAAGCTTTTCAATGTCTTCACTCTGATAAGATTCAATCGTACGTCTTAACTCCTCAATAAACCTCTCCGATGCAGCGGCCCCCTCACTTATAAGTTGAGATTTTCCAATCCCGATCGTACGAGTTGTAATCGGCTTGCCGCCCAATGCAATAATAAAATCTGTCGATTGCTTCCCGATATCAATGATCCCAATCGGGTTCTCACCTGAATTATTTAGATGTCTCGTATAGAACCCAGCGATCCCTTCCGCCCCAAACAAAACTCTCTTAACGCGCAATCCAGCTTTCTCAAAAATCCCCAATTGTTCTTTTAATTGAGCTTTATTGGCTATAACAAGAAGAACCTTCGTATAGTTACTTTTATAAACCCCGATATTGATATAACCTGTTTGGATCTCTTCTCTCGAAAATGGCGTGTGCCTCCCAGCTTGAAGACTTACGATAGATTTGATCTCTTCCGGACTAACAGATGGGATCTCAATGTTTTTTGTTGTTGTCAAACTGGAAGGAATAAGTGAATAAACATTCGCGGACTTTGTGTTAAAACCACCCAATGATGATTGGATAGCCTTAACAAGATCTGCACCAACAACACCCTTAACATCTCGGGCGACCGCATGAGTGACCTTAAGAGAGGCTCCGCTTCCTTTGAGCTGAACAATCCGCAAGACATCGTCACTTAGCGAAACACAAATATATTCTGGATTTTTTGCAAACATATAAATATTCGGTTGATGAAAATTCTTTTCCTAAGTAGGCGTATTATATCCCAAACTAATCATATCAATCAATAAAAAATCAATTATTTTTCATTCCAATATTCTATCCGATTATCTTTAATATTATAGACACACACAATGCTGACAACTTCTTTTCGATTATCAAGACGAGCTTCACTCTTAATTGCATAAAAAAATGAATTTGTCTTAAGGATCTTCATGGCATTTAAAAAATCAATTTGTTTTATTTCTTGCGGATCAAGCTCAACAAAATTCTTTAATTCACTTGCGATATCATATGGGTTCTGGAACGTATAATCATCAAAAGTCGCATCAACACCATCACGGCCTCGACGGACAAAAAGGATCTTATCTGCCAAAGAATCCGCAACTCCTAACGCCACCAAAACTTGCCGCGTTGCCGTATTAATATTAATACGCCCATCTCCATAAACAGTTAAAAATGGCAGCAGGCTCATCCTGTAATTTGGTTTCACTCCTCTAACTAAAAATAATTCCTCTATCAACTCAAAAAAAGAATCTTTAGGCTCATACGGATCGGACAAATTGGAATAATATTCATCACTTTCAAAACCAACCAACTCATTCTTGCCAAAAGCTCGCCACTCAACAATTGCATCTGTTAATTTTTGAGAACCATCATCATCTAATTTCGCCTGCTGTTGAATGATGTTTTTCAATACAGTCTTATCGATAGTGTTAATATTAATTTTACTCTCCTCATCAACAACACCATACCGGACTTCCGATGGATTCGATGCGCTATCATACAACTGATACTTCACATCAAAAAAGCCATCTTTCATCTCCTTGTGCGAAAAGCCCTCGGGATTGTTATGGCGTGACATTTTACTGGAAGAAGAAAGTAATTGCGGATTCTGCTGAAAATCCATCCGCAAAGAAGAAATGGCTTTCTTCACTCCAGCATCAGCCATATCATACAATCGACTTTTATTCTCAAGACGCGAAAGAATCGTCGCTCTTTGACGAACACGCAGCCCCAACTGAGCAGCCAATATGCTCAAAAAGATCATTGTCCATAATGTCAAAATTAAAATAGACCCTTGTGAATTTAAACCAAATCTTCTTTTCATCAGATCCCCACCGGAAGATCAATGATCCGTTTCATCACACGAGAACCAAAACGATCAGAGAATTTGACTTCAACTTCAATGCTAGATGGAATAACATTAGCGATCTCCGCCAAACTTTGCTCTCCATCTTTTGCAATATAAATATAACGAAACCTCAGGTCATCAACAGAAGAAACAAGAGATTGCGGTAACCCATACGTCCCCTTGAGCGCTTGACTATAATTAGCTTTTCGCTTATATATTTTGTGCTCATTATAATCAAAATAATACTCCACTTTCCCGACCTGAGTAACATACTCATCCAACGGCAACCCGCTCTTAGGATCAGGGAAAACATCGACGAGAACCGGACACGCGAAACGGATCTCTGTACCTTCATAAAGGATCTTAGAAAAAATAAATGAATTGCGGACATCTTGACTGAATTTCTCAAAGAAAATAAGGATGTCCTCTTCTACGATCAGATGCCTATTTCTCTCCCAGATCTTTAATCCACTCGCTAAAGAATTATAAACAGCCAAACTGATCACGGAGATCAACGATGCAACGATCAACACCTCGACCAAAGTCATCCCCTGCCGTCGAGAGATATCCTCATCCTTGAAAAATGGTCTTGTTTTATAAAAAAGCCGCATGTAAAACGAGAGATTACTTCTCATTAATTTTAATAAAATTACTTATATAAGCCGACCGAGAAACACTAAAATCACGGTCTCTTTCCTTCCAGTTAAGATCAATATCAAGCTTAAAAAGATCTGGCAAGTTTTCAACCTGAGAAAATGCGATATTCTGCTTAAAATCGATTATTTTATAACCGACATCAACGGATTCTTTGTAATTCATATCCAAATCAAAAGTATTATAGAGCCTATATTTCCTCTCAATAAGGGCAACTCGATTATCAATGATTGTATTAGCATATAAACGATTTGTAATCCGCGTCATTTGATCTAGCGTGAGCATAAAAGTTCTGTAAACAGCAAGCAACCCAAAAGAGAGGATAAGAACAGTTACCATAATCTCAATAAAGGTAAAAGCTTTCTTGCAGGAGAACTTGGCAGGATGCATTTGTAATGAAAGGTCTAATTCCAATTCACAATGTCATCATCTTCAGAATTGAGATCTTTTCCAGTTGAAGACAGATCATAATCCGGGCGATGTTTACCTGGAGAAACATAACCATATGCTTGACCCCATGGATCTATAGGATCCTTCTCGATATAAGGACCATTCCAATTTTGAGGAAGAGGACTTGTTGTTGGCTTGGCTCGCAAAGCGCTTAGCCCTTGCGTTGTTGTCGGAAAACTTCCATTATCTAATTCATAAAGTTTTAAAGCTGTTGAAAGATGCGCTTCTATATCAGAACGAGCCACCGATACTTTAGCTTGATCCGTCCGGCCAACAAGCCGAGGGATAACCATCGCAGACAATGCAGCGATAATAATAACCACCAGCATGATCTCAACTAACGTAAAACCTTTATTTGCTCTATTACATAATGACATTATTCTTTTGAACATTGAAGCCTCCTTAAATCGATTCTTTTATGTTAGCAGGAATTCTTTAATTTGCCAGAATATCTATTTGAAAAATAGGGAGCAACATCGCAAACACAATAAAGCCTACAACAGCACCTATCACAAGGATCATCAGTGGCTCCAAAAGAGTGGTCATTATCTTGATCTTTTCGTCTGTCTCATGCTCATAATTCTCAGCGATCTCATTTAAAACTATCGGTAAATTCCCCGACTCCTCACCGACGGTAACTAAGTGCGCCATCATCGCAGGGATCTCCGGACATCGCGCTAAACTCTGTCCAAAAGAGCCCCCCGTCGTTAGACTTTCTTTGCAATCAGCTAAACGCGATTTGATAATTTCATTACTCAAGATCGGGATCGTAATTGTCAATGATCTGATAATTGAAACCCCGCTTCGCAATAATAAATTCATTGTTCGGCAAAATCGAGCTAATTCTGTTTTAAGAACAACTTCTCCAAAAAGAGGAAGCGTTAAACTCACACGGCTCAAAATGCTTTTAGCTTTAGCGGTCTGGATCCATCGTTTAAGATAAAAAAAAGTTCCAGCACAAATAATAAGAGAATAGATCCAAGTCTTGCCTAAGAACTGACTCAGGCCAATAAGAAGCATCGTCGGTAAAGGCAACTTTCCCATATGTTCGAACAGAGTGGCCATTTTAGGAAGCGCGAACGTAAGAATAAAATAAACTGTTCCAAAGCCAACAACAGCCATCAAGCAGGGATATGCCAATGCTGTCCGCACTTTCGACATTAATTCTTCCTGATTACGCTGATGAATAGAGATATTAACCAAAAGCTCCTGAAGGTTCCCGCTTTCCTCCCCGGCGTGCACCATGGTCACATAAAGCGAAGAGAAAATATTCGGATATTCAGAAAGGCAATCCGAAAAAGCCCTGCCATTTTTTATCCCTGCAATAATATTGGCGATCACTTTCTGAAAATAAACATTCGAATTCTGCTGCTCAAGGATCATTAAAGCTTTCAAAAGAGAAACGCCGGATTTCAAAAGATTCGCCAACTGGTGACTAAATAAATAAATATCTTTTGCTTTAACTTTCTGTCCTTTATCAACCAGAGATACTTTAATTTTTTTTTGCTGAGATTCTTCTTCGATCTTAACCGGCAAATACCCCAACTGACTTATAAGATCAATGGCCTCATCTTGATCTTTAGCTGAAACCTTCCCCATGACCGTCTCAGCATTAGCCTTTTTTGCGGTATAAACAAATGTCGACATATATAAAATATTTTATAAGTTAAGCGATAGGTTTATGAAACACTAATTTTTGTTCCGCGTTCAACTTGCTTTCAATATATTTATTGATATACGAGCGATCCGCACTTGAGATGTCCAAAAAATAGGTAACGATCTTATAAACATTCTCTAAGCTATCTTCTTCAACTCGGCAAACTTTAGAAAGGCATTCAATACTCTTCTGTCCCTGGCCAAGTTGAATTTTAAGTTCAATGATCGTTCCCACGGATAATAAAACCTTAGAAATAAAGCTTACCCCGCCGGCACTGATATCTTCGGTCACTGAAGGATGCTCGACTCCCTCCAAGATCATCATTTCGGAAGTGTTGTGATCACGCCTCAAAAGACGATAACGGATCTCTACTGGTTCAAAGCTTCTCGGATAAATGCGTGAATCAAATTCATTTTTCTCAGCCCAAAGATTCTTCTTCGTGATCTTCACAGTTTCAGCTTCCGGCGATTGAGAAGTAAGATCTTTAGCCCCTAAACCGCTTTTAGCGTTCTCTTGCACTGATCGTTCGTAATCCTCATCTTTGACCGTCAAATTCATGATCTCCTGCGGAGTGGTCACTCCCTCGAGGACTGTTTTCCAACCATTTTGCCGAAGGGTCATCATTCCATTTAAAACCGCAATTTTCTTAATATGATCAGCTCTTTGTTTTTCCAAAATAGCCGAACGAACAGCATCATTTAAAAGAAGGATCTCATAGATCGCCACTCGGCCATAAAAACCTGTACTATTGCAAAATTCACAGCCTTTTCCTTTATAGATCTTTATCTCATTGGAATTATCTAAATGAAGAGATCTTCGAATCTCGTCATGGATCCCAGGGATCGGATCAGGATCGATCTCTTTACACTGCGGACAGATCACACGAACTAAGCGCTGGGCAACAAAAGAAATGACGCTGGATGCGACCAAATAAGGTTCGATGCCCATATCAATAAGACGCGTGATTCCGCTCGAAGCATCATTAGTATGCAAAGTTGAAAAAACTAAATGTCCGGTTAAAGCCGTTTTGATCGCGATCTCAGCGGTTTCCGGATCACGAACCTCTCCGACCATTAAAATATCCGGATCATGGCGTAAAATACTTCGTAAACCCCTGGCAAAACTAAAATCAACTTTTGTATTGACCTGCACCTGTGTGATCCCTTCAACTTCATACTCAACGGGATCTTCAATTGTGATGATCTTGCGATTGGACGAATTGATCTCGTTTAAACACGCATAAAGTGAAGTTGTCTTTCCACTTCCCGTCGGACCGGTAATAAAAATGATCCCATGCGGCCTTTGGACTAATTCTCTAAAAACACCCACAGTAGATGCATTGAATCCTAACTTTTCCAAACTAAACATCATCACCTTCGTCGGCAAGATACGAATAACCATACTTTCACCGCGAGGTGTAGGCATCGTTGAAACACGAAGATCCAGCTGTTGTTCATTAGTTTTCACGACCGCGCTGCCATCTTGCGGAAGCCGCCGCTCGGTAATACTTAAATTCGCCAAGATCTTAATGCGGGATAATATTTGTGGAATAAAATGCCGGACATCCTTCGAAACATTCGCATCGAGTAAAACACCATCAACTCGATAACGGATCCTTACTTTATTCCGATAAGGTTCAATATGAATATCCGTCGCCCTTTTTTTGTAGGCTTCTAAAATAATTTCATTCACAAGGTTGGAAACGGTAGGATCATCTGAAACTTTCTCGAGATCTTCGATCCATTGCCCGCTGTCAGAAGCTTGAGCCGATGGCTCTTTTGTTGCCGGCTCACGCGACATGATCCTATCGATAGTATCCGACGCTAATCCATAATGTTTTTTGATCGCCTCCAAAAGATCTTTTTCCAAAGCCAAAACGATCTTAACCTCAATCCCTAAATGCATTTTAATTTCATCCTGCGTCTTAACATCGATCGGATAGGAAACGGCGACAACAAGCACATCATTTTCTAAACGAACCGGCATAAACTTATAATACCAAGCAAACTTTATAGGGATACGATCAATAACTTCCTGACCAATAACAGCGTTCTTCATATCAAAGATCTCTAATTTAAAGCATTGCGAAAATGCTTTGAGGATCTGACGCTCATCAATAAGTCCTTTTTGAAGAAGAAAATCTTTCAGCGAAATATTCAAAACCTGAACATCCGAAGAATACAGATCAATATCTTCTTCGGTAATGAACCTGGTTTTAATAAGCGCATCTTTTAAAAATTTATCTGGATATTTCATATTTAGATCTTAGGCACTTTCCCGATCATATAAAAATCTTCTTTCTTTAATTTATCAAAATCCCCGGCAATAATGCGGGCACAACCTTCAATATTATCTTCCAGAGTAACGTATTCACCCTTTTTCCCAGTAAAGATCTCACTGACGTGAAACGGCTGCGTCATAAAGTTATAAAGTTTTTCTGCCCGAGTAAATGTCTTCTGATCTTCTTTACCCAGCTCTTCAACCCCAATAACCGCAACTATTCTCTTTAACCCATTATGTTTACTGAAATGTTGAATGACATCTTGAGCAACATCATAATGCCGACGGCCAACAACATCAGGATCAAGATTTGTACAAGAACTTTGCAACGGATCAATAGCTGGATACATACCGCGTTGGACCAGATCACGTGAAAGAACAATACATCCGTCCAAATAACTA
This sequence comes from uncultured Planctomycetales bacterium, assembly GCA_964348765.1. Lineage (GTDB taxonomy): Bacteria > Omnitrophota > Gorgyraeia > Zapsychrales > Zapsychraceae > CAYGEE01. Next base: position 10,733 of record CAYGEE010000025.1, read on the forward strand.
AAAATAGCAACGACAGCCGGATCCGTCATATCATCCGCTGGAACATAAACAGCTTGAAAAGCAGTGATCGAACCGCCACCTTCAACCGCACGAATACGCTCCTGAACAGCACTAACCTCGGATGCGAGTGTCGGCTGATATCCAGTTTCCGCCGGAACGCGTCCTAATAACGTGGAAACCTCTTGCCCCCCCTGAATATATCGATAAACATTATCCATAAAAAGCAAAACGTCTTTATTTTTTGCCTGAAGATACTCCGCCAAGCACAAACCGGCATTAACGACTTCCATTCGAGCGCCTGGTGGCTGATCCATCTGACCAAACGCTAACATAACATTCTTTAAAAGATTACTTTCCTTTAATTCATAATAAAGTTCATTTCCCTCCCGAATACGTTCTCCAATCCCAGCAAAAACGCAAGCCCCACCGTGTGCTTTAACGATATTATTGATCAGCTCCAAAATAACAACAGTCTTCCCGCAACCGGCTCCTCCTAAAATCCCCGTCTTACTTCCTTTAACTAATGGAAATAAAAGATCAAAATATTTAATCCCCGTTTCCAATAGCTGCGCTTTCTCACCTTTTTTATTTCGTAAATTAAACGGCGCAGATTTAAAAAGATACCTAGTCGGAACTCTTACGGGACAATCGTATGGTCCAGCATTATCAAGAGGTCGTCCAACAGAATCCATAACTCGACCGTAACAGCCATCACCCATCGGGATCGTGATCGGAAGAAATGTATTATAACAAACACCGTTAAGCTGTAAATTCAATGTCTCCATCAAAGCAACTGTTCGCACAACATTACTCGATAAATGCTCAGCCGTTTGTAAAAGGACAATCTGCCCATCAATTGTCTTTGTTTCAAGAACATGATAAACCGCAGGAACATCGTCAAGATTCTCAAAATAAACATCCGCTACAGGACCTTGAACTGAAACAAGCCGCCCCAAACCTCTACGACGACCACTGGCATCAAGCTGCGGAGCCGGAACTGAACTTTCTTTCACATTGTTATTTTCCACGAGATTCTCCTTAATTAAAGCAATCCTGATCGCCTATTTCTTAGCAGTAGCGAGCATTCTTGCCGTAAATGTTTCACGCAAACTCTTATCAATGTCGCCTTTTTTTGCTTTTCGATATTTAACCTTAATACGCTCTCTATCTTTTTTCATTTTATCAACGCTATCATCCAAAAATTGCGCCTGAGCGGAAGCTGAAGAAATGATCGTATCAACGAAAATTTCATATAAACGTGTTGTTACCCATAAATTTGCCAAGAAACCAATAACCTCTTTAGGCTCAGATTCCTCAATGACTTTCTCAACAACATCAACAAACTGAGCTTGTTTAGAGATCAACTCGTCACAAGGAAGAAGCTTAACAACTCGCGGTTTTTGTATATCAAAAGTCTTCGGCCAAGAATAAATAACAATAACTTTTCCTAAACGGCCGCTCATGATCTCATCAACTAAATAATCTTTAACCGCGACCGCAGATTCATATATCCCGACAGCCTCCATATTATCAAAAACTTTTATATCGGGAGTATACTGCCTTAAGCGCTCTACCAACTTTGTTCCGATTGAAATAAACCGATACTTTTCATATTTATTCTTCTCTTCAAGCGCCAAACGAAAAACCTTATTATTAAATTCCCCTAAAAAACTTCCTTCAACAGTCACAAGAACAATCCCAACCGTTGGAACCTTATTGCCGATCAATGGATGCTCAGCCTTTGTTAAACTGATCAGACGAAAGAATTCAACAAAGATCTCACCAAACCGACGAAATTTATTTTTTAATGCAGTTAATGTATAGAACTTATTGTCAGCAATGTCTTTTAAAGTCTGGATCAAATAAACCATCTCAACAGCGTCGAGAAACTCTCCCTTGACTTTATTTGCTTTTCCCATAGGAGATGATTTTTATTAGGTTCGGCCAGCTTCAACTTTAGCAACCTGAGCTGTGGCAGATTCACGAATAAGATATTTAATACTGCCATCGAGTGCCATACTGCCAAACTTTAGGACAACGCCACCCCCTAAATTAGGATCAATGGTCGCGTTTAAGGAAATATTGCGATTTAGTTTTTCTTTGACGATAGCGATCAACCTAGTCTTCGCAGATTCCTGAAGCGGATTAAGAGTAACAACATCAACTGACGTAACATTAGGGCTAAGTTTACTCATGTCGGTGTTTTTTAAATTCTCAATGAACTCATCAACCAAAACCTGATCAAAGAATCCCTTTGTCTTTTCAGTTAAAATATCATTTAAAATATTCATACTAAACTCAACAGCCTTAATATCGATCTCTTTTTCCAATTCTTGTCGAATTTTATCCTTCGCGCCTTGAGCCTTAGCAATGATCTCCTCACCCTCTTGCCTTGCTTTAGCAATTATCTTCTCACGCTCAACCTTTGACTGTTCTTCCGCATCCGTTCTCATCTTTTCAGCTAAAGCCTTCGCCTCAGCCTGCCGTTTAGTCAACTCATCGTCTGCTTCTTTCAACTTAAGAGTTAACTCATTTTGTTTTGCAGTCGCCTTTGTAATTTCCTCGTTAAGCCGGCGAACCGCGCCCTCCGTACTTGTTATCAAAGTTCGATGCAGCGCAAAAATAATGGTCCCGCAAACGACAACCATAAGTCCAAGAAATTTTAAGATCAGCACTAATCCATCCATAACGACAACTCCTTTTTTCTTTTTTAACTCGAAAAAAACCTATAAAAAACAATTAAACAAGTGAAAGTAACAATTTCCAATGTAACGAGCTTAAGGATAACGCTCATCTGGATCGCTGGTGTTTGTGTTGGGTATAACCCTAACTGCGTTATCATTTTCCTGCCGATCAAAGCCGCGATCACACATGAAACAATAATGATGACCGAGTAAACCGCCGCAAAAATAAAACTTTCGCCCCATAAATTAAATGTCACCATTGTTAAAAATCCTTATTTAGCGAAAAGCTGAAAAATGATCAATATCGCAATGATCGCGATCGCTTCAACAAAGATCAACATGACGATCATTCCCATGAATATCTTAGAAGCAGCCGAAGGATTACGCGCCAGCGCTTTGATAACAGCATGCCCCAACACTGCAATAACGATCGACGGACCCATGACGGCCACAAACATAATGCCTAAAATAATAAGTGTTTCTGCTATCATAGAAAAAATTATCCTTTAGTTTTGATCTTTTTAAAAGCCTCTTCAATAAGGATCACGCATTCATTCGCAAAAAACCTTAAAACCCCGCCATTGATCGGCACCCGCTCTGATCCATTAATAACAACATCACTCTTTTTTAAAACTCCCAACAAGGGATAATGATATGCCAAAAGTTCATATTCCCCGCTGTCACCAGCCACAAAAACACTTTCTACTTCATTCTCATAGATCATACTATTGGGACTTAAGATCACACATTTAAAAGTCGATTTATATTGCGCCACAATTATTCACCAATATTTTTACGACAATATAGCTCATTTTATGCTTTTTTAGTTGTTGCCTCATCAAGAACGTCCCGGCCAATATTCGAAACAATATCATTTTCCTTCTTTACTTCCGTTTTCGTCCGTTTAGCCTCAAGATCTTTGATGAAAGACTCGATGTTGTCGATCAATCCTTTTTCTATTTCGTCATCCATCTTTCTCTTTTCTCGCAACTTCTTAACAAAATCCGGATTACGTTTGATCGCAAATTCAATAATATCTTTTTGAAAAATATCAATTTCCTCTTTTGTTAATTTATGGAAATATTTCTTTTGAAAAGCATAAAGAATCAATGTTAATGCTTCCATTCTCACCGGAACATTTTTATCCTGTTTCAAAAGTTGAGTAAGGATCTCACCACTTCTTAATTTTGCAACCACATCATCAGATTGCTGGCCTGAACGCAGCTTTGACAAACGTAATGTTTCCCGATATTGCAAAAACTCAAGCCGCAACGGCCCGCTTAACTGCTTTATGATCGGCCACTGAACTTTGGTCCCAACACGAGAAACCGACAACCCTAGATCCAAAGCAGGTTTCTGTCCCTCACCAAAAAGAGCAGCATCAAGCATGATCTGCCCGTCCGTCATGGAAACAAGGTTTGATGGAACAAATGCCGTTAAATCACCTTCCAAGATCTCAACGATCGGCAAAAATGTCATAGAACCGCTTCCATGCTTTTCATCTAAGTAGCAAGCCCGTTCGATCATTTTCGAATGAAGATAAAAAATATCCCCCGGATACGAATCTCGTCCTGGAGGACGGCCAAGCAAAAGAGAAATCTCACGATAACACCATGCATGCTTCGTAAAATCATCAAAACCGATAAAGACATGTTTCCCCTGAGCCATAAAATACTCACCTAAAGAACATGCCACATAAGGAGACAAATAGATCTGTCCCGGTGGACTTGATGACGGTGCTGCCACAAAGATCGTATATTTAAAAGCATCATGATCATTAAAAAGCTGAACAACACGAGCTAATTGCGACCGGGCCTTTCCAATCGCACAATAAATACAAATAACCCCAGTATGTTTCTGATTAAGAACAGTATCGGTGACGATAGTTGTCTTTCCTGTCATTTTATTCCCAAGAATCAGCTGACGCTGCCCCAAACCAACAGGGATCATAGAATCTAAAACCTTAACACCCGTTTCAAGTGTTTTACTTAAAGGTTGACGAACAAGAATAGGCGGCGCAGGAGGAAAAATGGGAAGATACTTGTTTTCCTTAACAGGGCCCAAACTATCAATAGGTTCACAGAGCGGATTCACGATCCGGCCGATAAAATTATCACCAACAGGGACATTAAATGGTTCCAGTGAAGCTCTAACTTCATCACCAGTTTTAATTTCAGTCGCCTGTTTTACGATCAAAACATACGCTTCCTGTTCATTAAAACCAAGAATGATCCCCTGCGTACCAAAACCAAAGTTGATCAACTGTCCGTTGACACAGTTCTGAAAACCTATAACAACAATAATACAGCCTCGGATACTTTTGACTTTTCCTACTTCTGTATAACGTAATTCAGGCACTTTTTTATTACTCCTTTACTCAAAAACATCATCACATTTTAAAAATTAAAATAAATCCATATCCTTACGCGACTGGCGGCTCTTCTTTCTTTCCCGCCTCTTTCGCTTTTGCGTCTTTAGACCGTTTGCCCCAGATCATAAAATTTATTCCTGTAATGAAAGCCACAAAGATCACGATCCCTAAAATGATCTTCCATGAATTATTCACAGAAGGTTTCGTCCCCAGGATCGACTCCGCAATATCAGCAATACTCTTAACACCCTTGATCTTCTGCAACGCATTCTTCAATAAACTTCTCTCTAAAGATTCACGAACAGCCTCGAGAAGTTCTTCTAGCTTCTGAACATCCTTTAACGCAAGATCATATCTTCCTTCATTAACGCGAAAACTGCTGATATGCTCTTTGATATTCTGCTGCTTCGCCTGAGATTCATCAATCGCATTTAGCTTATCCTTGATGTTTGCAACTAAATAATCTGCACTACTTTTATATTCTGTTTTCTCAAGAAGGCCGTAAACTTTTCGAGCCCGATCTTTTAGATTATCAACCCTTGACTGTTCGATCTTCCAAACATCAAGGATACTTAACTCGTATCTCTTTTTTTCAGCAGGGTTAAGCTCTTCCTTCTTTGTCAAATATGACTGCCCTTTAAGGACATCATATTTCATTTCAAATCCCTGCATGTCAACGATGTGTTCCGGTTTCACCTCAGAAGGCAAATACTGCTTTGGCTCGCTCGTCCCAGGTTTATCTTTTGACGGATTCTCGATCTCGATAATATACTTAAAAACCCCAGCCTGTTCAGGAGTTGGCGGGTTTGACCGCCAGAATTTAACAGATAATCCGTCGTCTCGAATTGCTTTTAATTCATTCGCATAAGTCCGAAAACGATCAATACGAGTTTCAACACTATCTGCACTCTGCTGCTGCTGAGAAATAATAAAATCGAGCCGCTGGATCAAACTTTGCTTTTTTAACAATCCAGAATCATAAAATTCCGTGTTTTTGATTCTTTCAAGACTAGAATCAACCTGCGTTTTTATATCATCAACTTCCTGAGGATCTATTTTCCAAACATCGCGAACACGGACTTTGTATGTTTTTGTCTCTTTTGGCTGAAGAGTAACAGTTCCAAAAAGATAATACGATCCTTCTGCAACATCATAGTCTATTTGCAAACCCGCAGTATCAATAACATCCTCACCCTTTAGATCTTTAGGAAGATAATGTTTTATTTCTTTATCTTTAGATTTTTCGGTTCCATTAACCGCAAGGATGTTGATATAAAGATCAGCAAAAACTAAATTCGTCCCCAAGGACAGAAGAAGAACAACAGCTAAAAATACAGATCTGCGAAAATATTTATAACTCCAACTGCGCATTATTCTGCACTTTCAAAATATGCTTTGACCGAGATTTTATCGCCCACGATAGATTCTTGGATAGCGGTTAAGATCGCTTCGATCTCTGCAAGCCGATTATTGACTGCTTCCATATCTCCCGTCGCTGAACCACCACCAGCTCCTAGGTCAACATCAACTCCTGCCGCTTCAGCGCTCTTTTTAGTTAGATCAGTTAAAATATCCAACATCTCTTTAGCAACATCATCTGAACTGACTTTATTTTGCGCCATCTCCTCAACACTAGTTGTAAGATCGTTGATAAGTTCTTCTAAATCCTCAATTTTCGTATACGTATCCGGAGTCTGTCCTTTTGCACCTAATTCGTTTTGGATCTGAGTGGCGACACTCAACGCCGCACCCGCACTCTGTTTGCCGGAATTCGCATTATCATCGATCTTGTTCAGCCGGCCAAAAACGCTCGGTAAAGTATTTGCATCAGTTGCAATCCCAACTAAGCTTTGTAGATCATTAATATCCCCAAAGATCGTCGTACTAGCTGATGTATCAGTTCCTGTTCCCAACAGAGCAAGAATAGCCGAAACATTGGTATTAATGGTGCTGACTGTGGTGGATGAAGAAACACTCGAAACCGCCGCTTTGACTTCAGCAATTTTACCGAACAATGAACTTGTCGCGGAAGTATCAGCCGTTGTCCCGATCAAAGTTTGAATGGTGTTCACAGTCGTCAAGATCGTTGAGACATTGGAAACCAAAGTCGACGCATTCGCCGCGAGATATTCAATGCCGTCCCAATTAATATCTTGATTTGTCATTTCCGCAAGATTACTCCAATTGACACCAGCCGTGCTTGACCCAGCTTGATCAGTCCAATTAATTCCAGAACCTGACATAAACGCTATATCGTTCCAGTTAATTCCACTCTTTGACATCGTCGCTAAATCATCCCAATTAACGCCTCGTTGCGACATGTTTGTAATTTCATCCCAATTGACACCAGCTGAAGACATCTGTGCGAAATTGTACCAATTAGCTCCAGCACTCGTTAGCACTCCTAAATCATCCCAATTAATTCCGGTTGTTGCCATAACTCCAATATCATCCCAATTGATCCCGCCATTAGAAAGATCTCCAATATTATCCCAATTGACTCCGGCATTACTCAAATCGCCAATACCTTCCCAGTTAACGCCAGCTTCGCTCAAAGTCTTAATTTCAGTCCAATTGATACCTGAGGTTGATAGTTGTCCCACGTTAGTCCAATTAACGCCGCGAGTCGTCATTACTCCAATATCATCCCAGTTGATCCCTGTTTCAGTCATTGACTGAATGTCAGTCCAATTAACGCCGGATGTAGACATTTGCCCAATATTCGTCCAATTCACACCGGAAGTCGTCATCACTCCAATATTCGCCCAATTAACGCCTGCATCGCTTAGCACATCAATGTCATTCCAATTGATCCCAGCCGTTGTTAATTGACCAATGCTCGACCAATTGATCCCAGTAGTCGTCATCTCTCCAATATTGGTCCAATTAACTCCGGTATCACTCATGACATCTAGATCATTCCAATTAATACCCGACGTTGATAGAGAACCCACGCTTGCCCAATTAACACCAGCATCACTTAAAACATCCAGATCGCTCCAATTGATCCCTGTTGTCGATAGCGAATAAATGTTGGACCAATTAACACCCGCATCACTTAAGACATCAATATCATTCCAGTTAATGCCTGATGTTGACATTGAGCCAATATTGCTCCAATTAACTCCAGCATCGCTTAAGACGTCCAGATCGTTCCAGTTAATTCCTGATGTTGATAAAGAACTAACGGACGACCAATTAACGCCTGCATCACTCATCACATCAATATCGCTCCAATTAATACCGGATGTCGATAATGCATTGATGGCTAGCCAGTTCACTCCAGCATCACTTAAGACGTCAATATCGCTCCAATTAATACCAGAAGTCGATAACGACCCAATATTGTTCCAGTTAACTCCAGCATCGCTTAAGACATCCAGATCATTCCAATTAATTCCCGATGTCGACATTGATCCAATATTGCTCCAGTTAACTCCAGCATCACTTAAGACATCCAGGTCGTTCCAATTAATACCAGACGTTGACAAGGCATTAATGGCTAACCAGTTCACTCCAGCGTCACTCATCACATCAATATCATTCCAATTAACACCAGAGGTTGATAGTGATCCAATATTAGTCCAGTTAATACCTGAATCACTTAGAACATCTAAATCGCTCCAATTGACCCCAGATGTCGATAGCGCGCCAATATTTGTCCAATTCACTCCAGCATCGCTCATCACATCGATATCATTCCAATTAATTCCGGATGTAGTCAATTGACCAATATTATTCCAATTAACTCCCGCATCACTTAATACGTCAATATCGTTCCAATTGATCCCGGATGTTGTTAAAGAGCCAATATTACTCCAATTGACACCCGCATCACTCATCACATCCATATCATTCCAATTAATTCCGGATGTTGATAAAGAATTGATCGCCAACCAATTGACTCCAGCATCGCTCATCACATCAATATCATTCCAATTAACTCCAGATGTCGATAATTGACCAATATTGTTCCAATTTACTCCAGCATCACTTAAGACGTCAATATCGTTCCAGTTAACTCCTGATGTCGATAACGATCCGATATTTGTCCAATTAACTCCCGCATCACTTAAAACATCCAAATCGGTCCAATTAATACCTGAAGTTGACAACGCATTAATATTTGCCCAATTAACTCCCGCATCACTCATAACATCAATATCATTCCAATTAATTCCGGATGTCGATAATTGACCAATATTGTTCCAATTGACTCCCGCATCAGATAATACGTCGATATCGTTCCAATTGATCCCCGATGTTGTTAAAGAACCAATATTGCTCCAATTGACACCAGCATCACTCATCACATCCATATCATTCCAATTAATTCCAGATGTTGATAACGCATTGACGGCCAACCAATTAACTCCCGCATCGCTCATCACATCAATATCATTCCAATTAATTCCAGAAGTAGACAATTGACCAATATTATTCCAGTTGACCCCAGAATCGCTCATGACATCGATATCATTCCAATTGACCCCGGATGTTGACAAGATCCCTAAATTTACCCAATTAACTCCCGCATCACTTAAGACATCCAGATCGCTCCAATTAATTCCGCTTGTCGATAATGTTCCAAGATTTAACCAATTGACTCCCGCGTCACTTAAGACATCAATATCATTCCAATTAATTCCAGACGTTGACAACGATCCAATATTCGACCAATTAACGCCCGCATCGCTCATCACATCAAGGTCATTCCAATTGATCCCGGAGGTTGTTAATGATCCGATATTCGACCAATTAACGCCCGCATCACTTAAGACATCCATATCGTTCCAATTAATTCCTGACGTTGACAATGTTCCAATATTGGCCCAATTAACGCCCGCGTCACTTAGCACATCGATATCATTCCAATTAATCCCTGATGTTGACAATGATCCAATATTCGACCAGTTAACCCCAGAATCACTCATCACATCAATATCGCTCCAATTAATTCCTGATGTTGTTAATGATCCAATATTCAACCAGTTCACGCCGGCATCACTCATCACATCCAAATCATTCCAATTAATACCGGATGTTGATAATGCATTGATAGCCAGCCAATTAACACCCGAATCACTCATCACATCAATATCATTCCAATTAATGCCGGAAGTTGTTAATGATCCGATGTTGGACCAATTAACTCCAGAATCACTCATCACATCAAGATCGCTCCAATTAATTCCAGAAGTTGATAGCGAACCGATATTCAGCCAGTTGACACCAGCATCGCTTAACACATCAATATCATTCCAATTAACGCCAGAGGTTGAAAGATTGCTAATTGCTAACCAATTTACTCCTGCATCACTGAGAACATCAACATCATTCCAGTTGATCCCAGAGGTTGATAACTGACCGACGTTAGACCAATTGACACCCGCATCACTCAAAACATCCAAATCCCCCCAGTTGATCCCTGAAGTCGACAAAGCGCCAATATTTAGCCAATTTACGCCGGCATCGCTTAACACATCGATATCGTTCCAATTGACTCCCGATGTTGACAAGACACCAATGTTCGCCCAATTAACTCCCGCATCACTCATGACATCTAGATCATTCCAATTAATTCCTGACGTCGATAAATTCCCGACATTTGACCAATTGACCCCAGCATCGCTCATAACATCCAGATCATTCCAATTAATTCCCGAAGTTGATAATGCATTAATACTCAGCCAATTAACGCCCGCGTCAGAAAGAACATCGATGTCATTCCAATTCACTCCAGATGTTGACAAGATCCCAATATTGTTCCAATTAACTCCAGAATCACTCATCACATCAATATCATTCCAATTAACACCAGAAGTTGATAATGCTCCAATATTGACCCAATTAACACCCGCATCGCTCATAACATCTAGATCGTTCCAATTGATCCCTGAAGTCGACAAAGCGCCAATATTCAGCCAATTTACTCCGGCATCACTTAAAACATCAATATCATTCCAATTGACTCCAGAAGTTGATAATGATCCGATATTAGACCAATTTACCCCGGCATCACTTAAGACATCTAGATCATTCCAATTGATCCCTGATGTTGTCAATGATCCAATGTTGATCCAATTAACACCTGCATCGCTCATGACATCCAGATCATTCCAATTAATTCCAGAAGTTGATAGCGCATTAATATTCTGCCAATTAACACCAGCATCAGATAGCACATCAATGTCATTCCAATTTACTCCGGAAGTTGATAATTGACCAATATTTGCCCAATTGACTCCCGCATCACTTAACACATCAATATCGTTCCAATTAATTCCTGATGTTGTTAATGATCCAATATTGCTCCAGTTAACACCGGCATCACTCATGACATCTAAGTCATTCCAATTGATCCCTGAGGTTGACAACGCATTAATGCTTAACCAATTAACACCAGCATCGGATAAAACATCAATATCATTCCAGTTCACTCCGGAAGTCGACAGCGATCCGATATTAGTCCAATTCACCCCAGCATCACTCATCACGTCCATATCATTCCAGTTGATCCCAGACGTTGATAAGCTGCCGATATTCATCCAATTAACACCAGCATCGCTCATGATATCGATATCATTCCAATTGACACCTGATGTCGACAAGTTATTAATAGCGATCCAATTTATACTTGCATCACTTAAAACATCAATGTCATTCCAATTAACTCCGGATGTTGACAAGACTCCGATATTAGCCCAATTCACACCTGAATCACTCATCACATCAAGATCATTCCAATTAATTCCCGCATTGCTCATTTGACCAATATTGTCCCAATTGATCGATGGGATCGTATTACTTAATACTTCGATATCTGTCCAATTGACACCGGATGTCGATAATTGCCCAATATTATTCCAATTAACGCCGGCATCGCTCATCACATCAATATCATTCCAATTGATACCTGATGTTGATAATGAACCAATGTTCATCCAATTGACACTGGCATCACTCATCACATCCATATCATTCCAATTGATGCCAACATCTGACAGAATATCAATATCCACCCAATTGATACCCGCCGTTGATAATTGCCCAATATTCGTCCAGTTGACACCGGAATCACTCATGACATCCATATCGTTCCAATTAATGCCAGATGTTGATAACGCTCCAATATTAAGCCAATTAACTCCTGCATCACTTAACACATCAATATCATTCCAATTAACTCCAGATGTTGTCATGATCCCAATATTCGCCCAATTAACTCCTGCATCACTCAAAACATCAATATCATTCCAATTAACTCCAGCCGTTGTCATGATCCCAATATTCGCCCAATTGACTCCCGCATCTGAAAGAACATCGA
>CAYGEE010000026.1:0-23011 GCA_964348765.1 uncultured Planctomycetales bacterium
AAAAATATCAAAAGGCCGCGTGCGCATGTGTTGAATTCATTAATAAGACGCTTTTTAATAAAAGCGGGAGACTTTTGCATCGTTATCGAGATGGAGAAACTTTGATCTTAGGAATGATCGATGATCATGCATTTTTTGCAAATGCATTGCTTGATGTTTATGAGATCACCTTTGATGCCCAATATATAGAGAAGGCAATGGCTCTTGCAGAAGAAATGATCCGGTTGTTTTGGGATCAGGAAAAAGGAGGGTTCTTTTTCACGGGGTCTGATGCTGAAGATATCTTATATCGGAAAAAGGAAATTTATGATGGAGCGATCCCTTCCGGGAATTCGATCGCGGCTTTAGTTCTTGTTCGTTTGAGTAAGATCACTTTTGATCCAAAATGGGAAGATCTGGCTTCCAGATTATTTCAATCATTTGCTGCCGAGATCGGACAGCATCCGAGTTCGTATTCACAAATGCTTATCGCTTATGACTTTTATTTAGGTCCGTCGATAGAGATCGTTATTGCTGATAAAGATCTTAACATGAGGACAGTTGAAGAGACATTGAGGGTCTTGAAGGAATTCTTTATTCCCAACAAGGTTGTTTTGTGGCATTCTAAGGATGTGAGTGGAGAGAATATTCGCAAACTCGCCCCTTTTATTAGTGAACAGAAGGTTTTGGATGATGAATTGACCATTTATGTTTGTCAAAACCATGTCTGTCAGTTGCCTATTCACTCTGTTGCGGAATTAAAGAATTCTTTGCGGGGCCTGTCTGTAGATTGACAATCCTATTGTTTTGCTTTAGGATTTATAACAATGATCTTAGTAGTCGTGTGATTTTTTAATGGTTCGTTTTTAAGGGAGTGGGAATATGAAAATATTAAAGATCGTGGTGGTTTCTTTTATATTGATCACGGTATTTGTTTTTATTGGGTTGGTTGTTTTTGTTAAGACTTTTGATGTTAATAAATATAGATCTCAAATTGTTGCACAGATCAGTAAGACTTTGGGGCGCAGTGTTGAGATCGGCAAGATCTCTTTACGGTATTCATTAAGTGATGGTTTTAACGTTGCACTGTATCAATTCGAAATAAGCGATGATCCTCATTTTAGTCAGGATAATTTGTTCTCTGTTGATGAGGTTACACTTAATGTAAATATTCTGAAATTGATCACCAAACATGAAATTGTGGTTGTGAATGTTTTGGTTAAAAATCCTAATATGCATTTTGTCCGTGATAATGCGGGCAAAGTGAATGTTCAAGCTTTGGCAAGTTCCGTGTCATCGCAAAAAGTTGAGGATGGAGAACAAAAATCAGTTTCTGCGCAAGATGCATCCAAAGCAGCAGAGTTATCGTTTTTTTCTGCACGTCATATTCGAATTCAAAATGCTACGATCCTTTATGAGGATAAAAGTACTCAGCCTGTTCTTGCGGCAGCGGTTGATAAACTTGATCTTGATATTGAGAATTTTTCCTTTGATAAAATATTTAATTATTCGATGGCTTGTTCTTTTTTAAGTTCGAAGAAGAATATTCAACTAAAAGGTAAAGCGCAATTGAATCTTAAGGAAAATCAGGTGAGGATCGATGATCTTAAATTGCAGACGAGTTTATCTGATCTTGATCTTGCTCAATTGATCAAGATGGTGCCCGCTATTGGTCCTGTGGGGTTAAGCAGTATAAAAGCTGAAGCGGAAATTGTTCTTCATCAGATGGTCGCTGGATCAAAAGGGATTTTAGTCCTTTCTGCAGGTGGATCAGTTACGAAAGGTGAGCTAAGAACGAGCCAGCTTTCAGTTCCTGTTGAAAATATCAATATGAATTTTGATGTTACTGAGAGCGATATCATTTTAAGGAAGCTGACTTGCAATTTAAGCGGAGGGAATGTTTCTGTTGATGCAAGGATGAATGATTTTTTAGCGGAACGTAGATTAACAATTCATTCCAATATGGATAATATTTCTTTGGGAGCGATCCTTACGAAGTATGCTTTGCCGGTCAACATACAAGGGAAGGCCGCGGGGTCTTTAACTGCGGCTGTCAATGTTAAGAATTTCTCATCACTTGTTGAAACGTTAACAGCTGACGGTAGTTTTGATGTTAAGGATGGGAAATTAGTGAATGTAAATATCATAAAGCTTGTTTTGGGGAAGCTTTCTTTTCTTCCTAATTTGAGTGAGTCGGTCGAGAAAAATCTTTCTGAAAAGGTAAAGGCTAGACTAATTAAAGAAGAAACGTTAATACAAAAAGCCGAAATGAGTTTTAAGTTGAAAAATGCCGTTGCGATCGTTCGGGTTGACGTTGGGGCTGAAGATTTTATTTTTAGCGGCAATGGGGATGTTGATCTCAGGCAGAATATGAATTTTCGGTCTTTTGCCGAATTGGGCAAGGAATTGTCTTCTTCGATCATTGAATCTGTTCCCGATCTTAAAGCGCTATTGGGGGAGCAGGGACAGATCCATATCCCTTTTAAGCCCTATCAAGGGAAACTAGCGGATTTTAGGCTTTATCCGGATATTGGCGATCTGGGGCAGAAGGTGATCAAGGAAAAAGGAAAAGATGAGCTTGAGAAAGCTATTTTTAAGGCCTTAAAGATCAAAGATATCCAGCAATCACCTTCATCAACCGGTGATCCTGGGACAGCAACGGAAGGTGATCCCAGCGCTCAGCCGGAAAAAGTGATCATTGAGAACATTCTTAATAACATTTTTAAATAAAATTCAACTTTATGCGTTTTGTTGTAAGAAAAGCACGCTGCAAAGGATTATTGACTGTTTTTTTGAAAAAGCGTATACTTGTCTTCTGAAAGTTTTCAGTATATACTTGAGCTACATTTCTATTAAAATTTATTATTCTAATTGTTTTTTAAGGAGGCGTAGAAAACGATGGTGACGCAAAATAAAGTCGTGAATGAAACCAGGAAAAATCTTCGTATTCGTGAGAATCAGTCTGTTCGATGGTCTGTTAATGAAAGTCAGCAGTCAGGCCAAGGTAAGATCTTGAATATTAGCAGCACCGGAATGCTTTTAGAAGCTGAGACTACTGTGGAGCCGCTGGATCAGGCGATCTTGCGTTTTGATAGTATTTTGGGTGAGAATAATTATGTTCCGGAAACAGGCGAACTTATTTGGCATAAACGTAAAAACGGCGGATTATTGTGCGGAGTAAGATTTGTGGATTCTTCTCAAAATATCCTTACGAGATTGAATCAACATATCCAATCTGGCATTGCAAAGGAAAATAGGATGCGGCGTGTGAATAATATTCTAAATATCCTACTGATTGGTGCTGTTATCGTGCTGTTGTTCATTGTTGTCAAGACATCATTAGTTGTTTATGACAATATTCATAGATCAAATGAACAAATGTTTACCGTTAGCGATCAGCAGGCGGGGCTTAATCGAAAGATCAATCGTGAGCTAACAGCTGTTAAGGTAGAATTGGTGACAACGAAACAGTTGTATGCTGAAAGTCAATTAATGCTGCAAAGTGTTTCTCAAGACCTTGAATCAACGAAAATATTCTTAGCTCAGACGGAAACTATGCTTTCTTTGGCTAATGACGAGATCTCCGAGTTAAAAGGAGAAGTCCTTTCTACGGTGGATATGAGCCAGAAGCAGATGGAAGAAACAAAAATGACCTTCCAGAAAATGCTTTCGCAGTTAAAACAGAAGAATGTGGAATTGACAAAAGAGTTAAGCTTTGTTAAAGAGCGATTAAGATTATTTGAAGGTAATGTTATTGATGAAAAAGAAGCTAATAGCGTTATTTTATTGCTAAAACAAAAATTAGGCGTTGTAAAATCAAAGATCCGAGGTTTCCGATTGGATGCTTTGAATTTGCGAGTTGCTGCTCAGAAAGAGCGGGATCGGATCAAGTCGACGCTAGGTAATAAAGGCTATCTTTTAAAAGATGGCGATGCTGTTATTGTTGATAAAGCGCGATACAACTCAGTCGATCAGATCCCTGATAATCAGCTTGGGATTGGAAGATCTGCTGTTTCGTCAGAGCATAAAGTTGATATCAATGTTAAAATCGTAGAATAAACATATTCGCTGGTTGTTTAGCGGATCTTTCATAAGGCGTTTTGTGCGTAGGGTCAGACAAGGTTTTTTACGCCAAGATCATACTGTATTAACTTCAGATGGGCCGCTTTCATTTTCTTTGCGTAAGTCTTATCGAAGGTCAATATCAATTTCTGTTCAATTAAACGGTGCTGTGCAGGTCTCAGCACCGTTTTCTTTTAGTGAGAAAAAGGTTTTTGACCTTATTCATAAAAAGATCGAATGGATAACGAAGAAAATAGCTGAATTTCGACTGCTAAAACAGAAACTAACGCGTGTTTATGATAGCGATCAGGAATTCTTATTCCTTGGTGAAAAGTGGAATCTTATTGTTCATGAAGAGAATATCAAGCGAGCTAAGATCGATCTTATTGATCGCTCGTGGGTCGTTGTTGTCCCTAAGGGGTTAGATCCAGAGAAAAAACAGATGTGCGTTAAGGCAAAGCTTTTTGATTGGTATCGAAAGAAAGCACAAGAGATCATTGTCGCTAGGGTCGGTCACTATGCGGCAAAACTTAATGTTGAGCCGAGTAAGATCATCGTAAAAACCCAAAAGCGCATGTGGGGCGTTTGTCATCATCATTCTCGGAAGATCTATTTTAATTGGCAGATCGTTCTATCCCCGCTGATCGTCATTGATTATGTTGTGATCCATGAACTTTGCCATTTGATCCATGCGAATCATTCGAAGCGATTTTGGAATAAGGTTCAGTCGATCATGCCGGATTACAAGATCCATCAAAAATGGCTTAAAGATAACGCCGGAGATGTTCAGTTGGTGTAGAGACGCGGTATGCCACATCTTTACAGAATATGGGAGTATTATGATCTTTGAAGTGAAAATTGTTGCTAACGCTAAAGAGGATCGATTTAAGAAAGAAGATCCCAGGATCAAGGTCTATTTAAAAGCTCCAGCGGTAGAGGGGAAGGCTAATAAGGCTTTAATTAGTTTCTTGTCTGAAGTTCTTAATGTCTCCAGGAAGAATATTCATATTATAAAGGGGTTGAAATCTTCATTGAAAACAATTAGTATAGAAGAAAATTTTGATATGCCGAAAGAACTGTTGTGAGCATTTTTTGGTGAAAGGAGTTCTATGCTAGAGGATCAAATTCAGAAAGATTATGTGCAGGCGATGAAGGATCGGAATTCGGTTAGATCATCGACGTTGAATTTTCTTCGGTCGCAAATGAAATATGTTAAGATCGAAAAGAAAGTGGAACAACTCGCGGACGCGGATGTCGTCGGTGTTATAAAAAAGCAGATCAAGCAGCGGCAAGATTCTATTGAGCAATATACGCAAGGGGCTCGCCAGGATCTGGCGGATAAAGAATCACAGGAACTTGTGATCTTAAAGAGTTATTTACCGCAGGAAATGCCTGAGACTGAGATCCAGAAACTTATTGATGATACGATCAAGGAAACAAATGCCCAGTCAATGAAGGATATGGGTAATGTCATGAAGGCGCTTAATCCTAAGCTTGCCGGACGGGCTGATAATAAGATCGTTGGGGAACTGGTCAAGAAAGCCCTGACACGTTAGTTGTTTTATCTAGTAGGGATCTATGCAGAATATTAAAAAAGCAATTCTCGCTGTGTTTGCGGTTTTTGTTATCGCTTTTAGCGGCCTTTACTTATGGTTGTCCGGGCATTATGTTGTTCCCATTTTAATGTATCATATCGTCGATTATGCTCCGGCACCAGAGCCGAATTGGGTCACTCCTGAGAATTTTGATTTTCAGATGCATTATCTTAAAGAGCATCATTTTAATGTGATATCTTTGAGCGAATATGTTGATCATGTGAAGAATAAAAAAGACTTTTCCCGAAAAACGATCGTGATCACTTTTGATGACGGGTGTGAGGATAACTATTCGAAGGCATTTCCTATCCTTAAAAAATATCATTTTCCTGCGACGATCTTTCTTGTTTCGAGTTGGGTTGATCGAGAGGGGTTTTTAACAGTCCGTCAGATAAAAGAAATGAGGGAATTTGGTATTAATTTTGGGGCGCATTCTAAAACACATCCTCATTTGCCTTCGATATTAACGGAACAGAAATATGATGAGATCGTTAATGGGAAAAAGGATCTTGAGGCGAAATTGGGTTTTCCTATTCGATCTTTGGCTTACCCGTTTGGCGGTTTTAATGATGAAATTAAGGAAATCGTTAAGAATAGCGGTTACGATGTTGCCGTTACGACCAATCGAGGTAATGGCCGTTTTAATCGGGATCTTTATGCTTTAAAGAGAGTTCGTTTAAGTGATAAGGATAACAAGGATTACATTTTGTGGATGAAATTTCTAGGGTATTATAATTTGTTAAGAAAACCAAGAACCCCGGGGGAGGTCATACCAGGAAGATGTCCAGTGCCATTAAAACAACCCAAAGTGTAAAATATTCTCTTGATCCAGACGGCCGTTTCAATATAGAGAATTACAATCAAAGTAAGACTTTTAGCAATTTTTTTCCCGGGATTGCCGGTGTTTCCGGTGTTCCGATGTGGGTTTTTTATGTCAACCGCGGGCAATGCGTTGCATCTTTTGGTATTGAATCAAAGAATAAAGCTATTCTGGAATTTCAGCCTGCCAATAAATCCTACCGTTTGACGTCTCTGCAGGGATTTCGCACATTTATCAAAGTAAAGTCTAAAGGTAAGGAGATTTTTTGGGAACCTTTTCAAAGTGGGATATTGGGAGGGAGTTTTAAGAAGTCTCAGAACCTTTCCATTGCTGCGCATGATCTTATTCTTGAGGAGATCAATCAATCTTTACAGCTTAAAGTCACCGTTCAATATTTTACGCTTCCCGAGGAACCGTTCGCTGCGCTTGTCAGGCAAGTCAAGGTAGAAAATCTTGGATCAAAGTCTGTTGAGATCGAGATCATTGATGGGTTGCCGGTGATTATTCCGTATGGATTAAAAGATGATCTGAATAAGAATATTTCGCGTACGATCGAAGCTTGGGTTAAGGTGCGAAATCTTAAGAACAGAGTTCCATTTTATCAGCTTAATGTTGAAGTTTCCGATAAGCCTCAAGTCGTTCATATTGATCAAGGAAATTTCTTCTTAAGTTTTGATGCAGAGAATCCTAAAAAGGAATTCTTGCAGCCTATCGTTGAAACGGCTTGTATTTTTGGAGAAGAGCAAGATTTTGTCACCCCGCAACGATTTTTAGAGAAGGATTTTGAAGTTCCTGTGCTGCAACAGATGAGCAATCGCAGTCCATCGGCGATGAGTTATTGCAAGTTTGATCTTAGAGCAAGAGCTAATAGAACGATCACAAGCTTGTTTGGCTATGCCGCGAATATTGATGCGCTAAACGTGATGGTTAAGAAGGTTAAACAAAATGATTTTATTGAATCAAAGAGAAAACGAAATAAAGAGATCACTGATGGTTTGCGTCAATATGCGTTAACTCAAAGCTCGTCAGAGGAATTTAATCAATATTCATCTTATACGTTTTTGGATAATATTCTTCGCGGAGGGATCCCGACTTCAATCAAAACTGGGCAAAAGTCAGTGACCTTTAATGTCTTTAGCCGTAAGCATGGGGATCTTGAGCGGGATTATAATTATTTCGTTCTAGCTCCGACATTTTATTCGCAAGGTAATGGTAATTACCGCGATGTTAATCAGAATCGGCGCAATGATGTGTGGTTTAATAAAAATGTGGAAGACAGCCACATTATGAGTTTTCTTAATCTTATTCAGCCCGACGGATATAATCCTCTTATTGTCAAAGGCGCATCGTTTACCGTAAAGGACGAACGGGAAATAAAAGCTGTTATTTCGAAAGTTTATGATGGTGATAAGGTTTCCGCGATCGTTGATCATGTGAAGAATCATTTTCTTCCCGGTGATCTATTGTCTTTTATTGATAAAGAGAAAATAAAATTGAAGGTTTCTCCCGACGTTTTCTTGGGGCAGATCCTTGAGCATTGTCATCGTCAGGAATCCGCTGAGCATGGTGAGGGGTTTTGGTCGGATCATTGGAGCTATAATTTGGATCTGGTGGAAAGTTTTCTTTCTTTTTATCCGGAAAATCTTAAGTCGATCCTTCTTGAGAACAAGAATTTCACTTTTTATATCAATTCGCACTATGTCATGCCGCAGAATCGACGATATGTCTTAACTGATCATGGAGTTCGTCAATATCATTCTGTTTATCATGATAAAGAACTTCATTCTTATTTGTTGGGGCATCAGCTTCGCATTAATAATGGTAAGGGGGCGGTGTATCACACGAATCTTTTAAGTAAGCTTTTGTGTCTTGTCGCAAATAAGGTCGCAACTCTCGATCCGGAAGGGATTGGCGTTGAGATGGAAGCCGATAAACCTAATTGGGATGATTCGTTAAACGGTTTGCCTGGATTATTGGGTTCATCGCTTTGTGAAACAATTGAGATCAAGAGATTAAGTGAATTTGTGCTTTCATCACTGGATCTTTTAGGTCTGTCAGATCAATCCCACGCATTGATCTTTGAAGAGTTATCAGCGTTCATTCTTTCTTTAAGCGAACTTTTGGGCCAGGATGTTGATCCTTACAGTTATTGGCTTAAATCCAATGGCCTCAAAGAACGTTATCGCGAGAAAGTTCGTCGAGGGATCAATGGGGCGGAAAAGGAACTATCGATCTTGCAGGTTAAGGGATTCCTAAAGGCAGTTATCGCTAAGATCGATAGATCAATGGATCTTGCTAGAACATCAGATGGTTTCTTGAGCAGTTATTTTTATTATGAAGTATTAGAATTTGAAAAACTAAAAGAGGGTTCGCAAACCTTTGTTCAGCCTCTTAAATTCAAAAGACATTCGCTTCCGTTATTTTTAGAAGGTTATGTTCATGCGATGAGGGTTGTTGATGATATTAAAGATGCAAAAAAGATCTATAAGCAGGTTGTCGCAAGCCCGTTATTCGATACGAAGCTCAAAATGTTCAAACTTAATGCTGATCTGTCGAAAGAATCTGAAGAGATCGGACGGTTGCGTATTTTTCCTCGAGGCTGGCTTGAAAATGAATCGATATGGCTGCACATGGAATATAAGTTTTTGCTGGAAGTCTTAAAGAATGAGCTTTATGAAGATTTTTATGAAAGTTTTAAGAATATATTGATCGCTTTTCAAGATCCGGCACGGTATGGAAGGAATATTCTAGAGAATTCATCTTTTATTGTTTCTAGTGTTCATGAAGATAAGGATCTTCACGGCCGAGGTTTTGTTGCCCGTTTGTCAGGAAGTACAGCGGAATTCATTCATATGTGGTTATTGATGAATGTCGGGAAGGATCCTTTTAAAATTGATGTAAAGAATCATTTAACTTTGACATTCAATCCGGCGCTCGCCGGGTGGCTTTTTACAAAAGAAAAGTCGACGGTCGATCTTTTTAATTCACATTCACAGAAGTGGCAAAAGGTTCAACTGCCGGCTAATGTTTACGCATTTAAGTTCTTAGGCAGTACGCTTGTTGTCTATCATAATCCAAAACGGCGTGATACTTTTGGGGACAAGAAGGCATCGGTTGTAAAGATCGACCTTATTTACCCTAGACGTAAAGAGCCTGTTCGTTTGGCTCAGTCGTTTATTCCGTCGGCATATGCCAATGATGTTCGACAGGGGCTTTTAGAGCGGATCGATGTTTATCTGGAATGATCTTTTTAATGATTTCTAAAAAAATCTTGAAAAGATTGTTGCCTTGTACTAAAATTCCTCAATAGTAGATAAATTCCTACCCAGCGTTTAATCATTCAAAATCGTATTTTAGAAAAAATTACAGGAGGCTTTATGACAAGTAATTCTGTATCCGTCCTTAACGACATGGTTAAAAAAGAAAGTGCATTTATTGATGGGTTTTTGATGGAATCGCAGAAGGTCATCGTCGGGCAGAAAGTTTTACTTGAAAGGATCCTAGTTGGATTATTGGCTAACGGTCACATCCTTCTTGAGGGTGTCCCCGGACTTGCAAAGACGACAGCGATCAAGACCATTGCCGCGATCATTCAGACAAAATTTCAGCGGATCCAATTTACACCGGACATGCTTCCGGCGGATCTGACGGGGACGCTGATTTATGATCAAAAAGACGGCAATTTCAAAATTAAACGCGGGCCTATTTTTGCGAACATTATTTTAGCTGATGAAATTAACCGCGCGCCGGCAAAAGTGCAAAGTGCTCTTCTTGAGGCAATGCAAGAGCGGCAAGTAACGATCGGTTCGGAGACGATCGTCCTTGAGGAGCCATTTCTTGTTTTGGCAACACAAAACCCTATCGAGCAAGAAGGGACGTATCCCTTGCCGGAAGCGCAGGTGGACCGGTTTATGCTTAAAGTCAAAGTCGATTATCCTAATAAAGAGGAAGAGCTTCAGATCCTCAGGCGAATGGCGGTTACAAAATCCGCGATCAAGTTAAATCCAATTGTGAGCCCTCAGGATCTTTTGCGCGCGCGAGGCATCGTTGATCAGCTCTATATGGATGAAAAGTTGGAACGATATATTGTCAATATCGTCGACGCCACGCGTCACCCTGAAAATTATAAATTAAAAGACATCAAGGGATTAATCCAATACGGCGCGTCCCCGCGGGCGACGATCAATTTAGCACTCGCCGCGAAAGCATACGCGTTCTTACAAGGCCGAGGATATGTGACACCGCAGGATGTCAAATCGATCGGCATGGATGTCTTGCGCCATCGGGTGATCGTCACTTATGAAGCGGAAGCGGAAGAAAAGACGTCGGAAGATATTATTAAGAAGATCTTTGATGAAATTGAAGTCCCTTGAGAAAATAATAATAGCGTAGAGACGAGCCGCCGGCTCGTCTCTACAATTATTTTAATATGATCCCGAAAGAGATATTCCAAAAAATCCGCAAGATCGAGATCACGACCAATCGGCTTGTCACAGATGTCTTTGCCGGCGAGTACCACAGTGTTTTTAAAGGCCAGGGCATCGAGTTCGATGAGGTTCGTGAATATAACTTGGGCGATGATATCCGCACGATCGACTGGAACGTCACGGCCCGCACGGGAAAGCCGCACGTCAAAAAATATATCGAAGAGCGGGAATTGACCGTCATGATCCTTGTTGATGTCTCAAAATCTTGCCGCTTCGGGACAGTCAATGCTTTAAAATCGCAGCTCGCGGCGGAAGTTTCCGCCTTGATCGCTTTTTCCGCGATCCGCAACCAGGATAAGGTCGGTGTCATCGCATTCTCCGACAAGATCGAACGATATATCCCGCCTCGAAAAGGTTCCAATCACGTTTTACGGACTGTCCGGGATATTTTGTGTTTTGAAGCGCAGAACAAAGGGACCAATCTGATCCAAGCGGTCGAATTCTTAAGCAAAGTGACGACACGAAAAACGATCGCCTTTATCATCTCGGATTTTCTTGACGAGAATCTGCAGAATCCTGCAAAAAGGGAAAATGTTAAGAAAGCCTTCGCCATCGCGAACAAACACCACGATCTGGTTGCGATCACGCTCAATGATCCGAAAGAGCGCGAACTTCCCCGTTCGGGGATGATCTATCTTGAGGATGCCGAGACGCATGAGCTTACGCTTGTGGATGCATCGAGTTTAGAGATAAGAAAAGATTTCCGGGAGAATAATCAATTGCGTTTTAGTTTGCGTGAACAGCTTTTTAAATCTGTTGGTATGGATTTCGTCAATCTGTCCACGGATGCGCCTTATTTGGATGGCATGGTCAAATTTTTCACGAAAAGAAAACGTCATCGAGGATAAAGATGGACATAAAAGATGTTAAACCGCCTGTTGATCCGCCCAATATGCTTTTTGGGATCTTTCTTTTTGTCATGGCGATCATTATTTTGGCTACTGGTATTTTCTTTTTCGTAAAGCGTAAGAAGAAGGCTCCGGAGGTTGTCCGGATAAAAACTCCTTTAGAGGTCGCTCTGGAGGAATTAGATCGTATCCATCGCGAGAAACTCCTTGAGCAGAGGAAAGTTGTGGAATTTTATTTGAAGTTATCCGATGTCGTCCGGCGGTATTTTGAGGATCAATTTGCCATCCGCGCGCCGGAGATGACGACGGAGGAATTTTTGATTTCTTTGAGAACTTCACAGAAGCTTAATGATCAGGAAAAAACGCATCTGAAAGAATTCCTTGTCTCCTGCGATATGGTTAAGTTCGCGAAGCATAGCCCAGAGATAAAAGACATGGAAGAAAGTTTTCGATTTGCCAAGAATTTGATAGAAGAGACCGCGAAAAGGTTTATTCAAAACTAGCGAGAATAACGATGGTTCTTAAAGACCCGTGGATCCTATTTTTCATTCCGGCAGCGCTGTATCTGGTTTTTCTTATAAGAAGAACGCAGAAACCTGCCGCTTTTCTGTATTCATCTAAAGATCTTTTAAAAAATTTACGCCCAAGCTGGAAAATGCGGTTTCAGAATATTTCTGTGATCTGCCGTTATATCGTGATCGTTCTTTTTTTGGTCGCGCTCGCCGGGCCACGGAAGATCCTCGAGAAAAGTGCGGTGCGCACAAAGGGTGTTGATATTGTCCTCGCCCTCGATGCTTCGGGCAGTATGGCGGCGGAGGATTTTATTTTGGGCGGACAGCGCTATAACCGGCTTTATATTATTAAGGATGTCGTTAAAGAATTTATCAAACAACGTGAGAATGACCGTTTGGGATTAGTTACTTTTGGATCATTGGCTTACACGGTTTGTCCGCTGACGACCGATCACGATTGGCTTTTGGCAAATTTAGATCGGATCGAGATCGGGCTCGTCGAGGACGGGACGGCAATTGGTTCGGCGATCGCGACATCTGTTTCGAGGCTTAAGAATAGTAAGGCGAAAAGTAAAGTTATTATTCTTTTGACTGATGGGATGAATAATGCCGGCGAGATCGATCCGGTGGAAGCCGCGCGCATCGCTGAGACTTACGGCATCAAAATTTATACGATCGGGGCGGGAAGTAAAGGGTATGTCCCGTTTCCGGCGGTGGATATGTTTGGACGCAAGGTTTATCAGAAAGTCCTTCTGGATATCGACGAGGAGACGTTAACAAAGATCGCGGATGTGACGCACGGCAAATATTTCCGCGCGACCGATACGGAATCTCTTAAGCGTATTTATAAAGAGATCGATAGCCTTGAGAAGGTCGAGATCGAACAGCAAGGTTATAAAGAATACCGCGAGCTGTTCCCGATCGTTTTGACGCTTGCGCTCATCGTGTTATTAGTTGAGATTATTTTGAACCAAACAATTTTTTTAAAGGTCCCTTAAGATGCAATTTGCTAACGCTGACATATTGTATTGGACTTTCGCGCTCGTTGGGCTTGCGGCGTTATTGTTTTTTGGATCTAAAGCCCGCCAACGGGGTGTCTTTTTATTTGTTGAGAAAAAACTTCTCAACGATATTTCACCGTTTTGGGATCGAGGCGCTGTTATTTGGAAAAATGTTTTGATCGTGACCGTTTTTTTGCTGAGTATTATTGCTTTAGCCCGGCCGCAATGGGGTTTTGAGTGGCAGGAAGTGAGGCGTGAAGGGATCGATATCCTCCTTATTATCGACACATCAAAAAGTATGCTTGCCGCGGATGTGAAACCCAATCGTCTGGAACGGACGAAATTGGCGGTCAAAGACCTCATTCAAAAATTAAACGGCGATCGTATTGGGCTCATTGCTTTTGCGGGCGATGCGTTTTTGGCTTGTCCATTAACGGTGGATTACAGCGGATTTATGCTGGCTTTAGATGATCTAAGCACTAACACGATCCCGCGCGGCGGAACGAACATCGGAGAGGCGATCAAAGAAGCGATCCGCGGTTATGAAAAAGACGCGTCGAAATATAAAGCAATCATTGTTGTTACTGATGGAGACAACTTGGAGGGTGACCCACTTCTCGTCGCTAAAAAAGCCAAAGAGGCCGGAATAAAAATTTATTGCGTTGGTATCGGGACAAAAGACGGTGAGCTTATTCAGATCCGAAATGATAAAGGAGAATTGGAGTTTTTGAAAGACAGTAGTGGAAATTTCGTCAAATCACGGCTCAATGAAGATCTCTTGCAGCAGATCGCGTTAACAACGGACGCGGCCTATGTGCGTGCCAGCGGCGCGGAGTTTGGGCTCGATGTTATTTATGAGAAGGAATTATCAAAGCTCGAGAAGCGGGATTTTAAAGAGAAAAAGGAAAAGAAATATTTTGAACGGTTTCAAATTCCTTTGGGCGTTGCAATATTTTTATTGGTGTTGGAGACATGTTTAAATACACGAAAAAGAAAAGTTCTATAATCGTTTGTACCGCCGGCATTTTGTTTTTTGTGATGATGCCTAAGATGGCTTTGGCATTTTTTGAAAGTGCGAAGGTCAAAGACGGGAATAAAGCGTATTTAAAAGGGGATTTTGATGGGTCCATCCGTCAATACGAGAATGTCCTCAAGAAAAAACCCGAATGGGATATTTTGAATTTTGATCTCGGGACTGCTTATTATAAAAAGGGGGATTATAAAAAAGCACAGGATTATTTGCAGAAAGCTCTTTTGACAGAAAAGAATGACCTGAAAGCAAAAGCGCATTATAATTTGGGGAATGCTTATTACCGCGGCGGGATCGCGCAGGAAGAAAAGAACATTGATCAGGCGATCGCGTCGTTAGATCAGTCTTTAGGCCATTATGAGCAAAATCTTTTGCAAAATAAAGATGACAATGATTCAAAGTATAACTCTGATTTTGTTCAGAAAGAATTGGAACGATTAAAAAAGAAGAAGCAACAGCAGGGATCACAACAACAGCAGCAAAAGGACAAGGAAAAAGAACAAAATAAAGAAGATCAGAAGAATAAAGATCAAAGTGAGCAGTCCAAAGAACAGCAATCTCAGAAGAAGGAAGGGAACTCTTCAGAAGAAAAGCAATCACAGTCTTCCGAGCAGAAAAAAGATGAACAGGGTAAGGCTGTGGATCAGGATAAAGTGCAAGAACAAAAAGAAGGCTCTCAAAAAAAAGACGACGCAACTTCTCAAAGGCAAGAACAGGATAAAAAAGAAAATAAGGATCGATCCGCTCAAAGCGCTTCGACAGAAGAAAAAAAAGATGTCGCTCAAAAGAAAGAAACTAGCAGAGTTGGCGACGAGAAAGGCGAATTAACCAAAAAAGAAGCTGAAATGATCCTGAATAATTATCAGCAGAACAAAGAGCCGAAGGGATTATTTAACGTGTTAAAACAAAAAAGTTCGTCACAGCCGGTGGGGAAAGATTGGTAATATGAGGTTTTTAGAATTTAACATTCTAAATTTTGTGTCATTGCGAGGAGCGAAGCGACGTGGCAATCTTTTTAATATTTTAAGAGATTGCTTCGCCCCTGAGGGGGCTCGCAATGACACAGGATCAAAGTTTTTGATGGTCCCTGTGTTATGCGTTTTTATCTTTTGGGTTTTTCTGTTGTGTATCAACCCAGCCTGGTCCGAAGACATTAGTGTCAGCGTGGAGGTCAGTAGCAATGAGATCACTCTTGGCGAAGCGGCGGATTTGACGATCAGTATCCATGGAAGCCAGGATGCGACACCGATACAAATGCCGGCGATCGACGGGCTGGAAATCCAATATCGAGGGCCGTCACGGCAGATATCGATCGTCAATGGTGCGATGTCGAGCTCGCTTTCTTTGAATTATTCGATCTTTGCTCTTAAAGCCGGGCAAGTTCAAATTCCCGCTCTTGATATTGTTGTTGCAGGAAAGAGTTTTAAAACAGAGCCAATTTCTATTAATGTCGCAGATCTTCCCCGATCTGCGAATTCTTCATCGTTGCCAACGCTCCCATCGCAGGCTCAGAGTCAATCTCTAGGGCAAACAGCGGCACAAAGCTTGAAAGATAAGATCTTCATGGTTATAAAAGTTGATAAAAATGAAGTTTTTGTTAATGAAAAAATACTGGTGAAGATCCTTTTATATGTTTCAAGTCTTCAAGTACAGATCTCACCGCAACCGCCGAAATTAGATGCGGTGGGATTTAGTTTGGGTGATTTCGCGCAGCCGAATCAGTATGAGCAAGTTGTTAACGGCGTGCGGTTTAATGTTGTTGAGTTTGATACGTTCATTTATCCGACGCGAAGTGGTGATATCACCTTAGGGCCGGCGAAATTGGATTGTAATCTTTTAGTGAAAAGTCGAAATCGGCATGGAATCGGGAGCAATAGTTTTTTTGATGATGATTTCTTTAATGATTTTTTTAATTCTGCCCAAAAACGTCCGATCACTGTTTCTTCGGATCAAGTTACTCTTAAGATCCTTTCTCCGCCGGAGGAAGGAAAGCCTGTAAGTTTTAATGGAGCAGTTGGGAAATATTCTTTTGACGCATCATTAAGTCCATTAGATGTGAAGGTTGGCGATCCTTTGACGCTTCGGATGACAATCTCAGGTGATGGAAATCGGGCTTCAATCGAATTTCCGCAGTTTAAAAAATTGGATGGTTTTAAGTTTTATGATCCATCGATCAAAGAGGAAAAGGGAAATAAAGTTTTCGAGCAGGTGATCATTCCTGAGAATGATAGGGTAAAAGAGATCCCGGCGGTTGAGTTCTCATTTTTTGATCCCGAATCCAAACAATATGAAAAAATTGTGAAGGGTCCGTTTGCTATTAATGTTGCTACATTGACGGAGGAAGAGAGATCAAAAGTCATTGAGAAAGAACGATCTGCCGTCGTTGATAGTTCCCCTGAAAAGATCGGTCAGGATATTATTTTTATTAAAAGTCATCTCGGGCAAATGAGAGAAACGGGAAGTACGTTGTATAAAAATCCGCTTTATTATGTGTTTCTCGGTATCTTTTTAAGTGTGTGGCTTACGCTTTTGGTCTATTTAAAACGAAATTATAAATTTGAGACGGATTCGCGCTTTGCCCGCCAGGTTATGGCGCCGAAACAGGCTCAGCAGGGTTTGCGTCAGGCGAAGGAGTTTTTATCGAAAGGACAGAACAAGGAATTTCACGACGTGCTTCACAAAACCCTTGAGAATTATTTATCCAATAAGTTCGAACTTCCGATCGGATCGGTCACGGTTGAAGAGATCAAAAATCATAAAAAATTCACTTTAAAAGACAATACGGTCCTCGCCGACATAAAATCCATTTTTGATGAATGCGACCAGGTGCGTTTCGCGTCGATCTCTTTTGATAAAGCGGCGATGGAGAGGGCGTATGAAAGGGTTGAAAAGATCATCGACTCCCTGGAAAGGACGATAAAATGACCTTTCGAAAATTATTTTTTGTGATGCTTGTTGTGCTCTCAGCCTCGAGCGCTTTTGCCGCAGGCTCCAATGAAAGAATCGAAGAAACATTTGATGCCGCGAATCATTTGTACCGGGACGAGAAATATGACGACGCCGGCACAGCCTACGAACAGATCCTGGCCCAGAAAAAAGAAAGTGCAGCGGTTTATTATAATTTAGGCAACGCGTATTTTCGTAAAGGCGAGATGGCTAAAGCGCTTTTAAATTATGAACGCGCATTAAAGCTTTCTCCCCGGGATAGTGATGCCCGGTACAATCTTCGTTATGTCCGATCCCTTTTTCCAGAAAAAGTTTTATCTGAAAAATCATTTTTTACCGGCGTGATCGATGGATTTTTATCGTTTTACTCGATCGATGAGATGGTTCTTATCACGACCATTTTTTTTGTTTGTATCTGCCTGTTGGTCCTCGTTATTTCCTACCCGAAGTGGTCATTCCGCTGGGAAAAAGTTTTGGCGTGCATCTTGGCCGTATTTTTTATTCTTTTTGCGGCTGGGATCTTTATAAAAGTGCAAATCGAAGGGAATGCCGCGATCGTTCTTCTCGATACAGATTCTAAATTTGAGCCAAGAAAAGATTCCACATCATATTTTCATCTAGGAAAAGGTGAGAAGATAAAGATCCTGCATTCCGAAGACGACTGGGCCAAGATTCAGCGGACGGATGGGAAATTAGGCTGGGTTCCGCGAGATATTTTTGAAAAGATCTAGTTAGAGGATTGCTAGAATTTTTCCCGCCGCCCGATCGGCTGCTCCGCCGGGGCCCAGTGAATCTTTCACTGCGATCAAATTCCGTCTTATTTCATTGCGCTTGAGATCATCACTTAAGATGCGTTTGATCTCAGTGGCGATCTTTTCTCCCGTCGCGTCAAATTGAACGCATTCGGGGACGATCCGTTTTCCGGCGACGACGTTGACGAGGCCGATGTTCGGGATCTTTATCAAGAGTTTTGCGATCACCCATGTCAGAAAGGACGTTTTATACATGACGACCATCGGTTTCTGCAGGACGGCGGTTTCAAGTGTCGCGGTGCCGGAGGTGACCATACAAGCATCGCAGGCATTGATGGCATTGTAGGTGTTGTTTTCGATGATCTTGAAAAAAGATGGTGACTTCTTTTTTGCCTCAGAGGTGGAATTTTCCGGTTTTTCATTGTTGGAAGGATTGCCGACGTCAATTCCCGGGGCTTTCATGATCAGGCATTGCAGCATGGGGAAATCTTTCTTTAAGAGCGCGGCGGCTTTAAGCATGACGGGCAGGTGTTTTTCAACTTCTTTCCTGCGTGAGCCCGGCAGGAGTCCAACGGTGAATTTATAATCTTCAAATCCGATCGATCTTAAAAAATCCTCTTTTGATACGCTCGGCTGGACGATGTCAATCAGCGGATGCCCCACAAAATCGACATCCATGCCGAAACGTTTGTAAAAATCCACTTCAAACTTAAAAAGCACCAGCATCTTGTCGACGTTCTTCTTGATCTGAAAGACGCGGTTTGCTTTCCACGCCCAGACCTGGGGGCTGATGTAGTAGATGATTTTTGTCGGGATCTTTGCTTGTCTTATCGCCTTGGCAAGGCGCAGATTAAACCCTGGATAGTCGACGAGAATGACCGCGTCGGGCTTGGTTTCTTTGATCTTTTTTAAGATGTCATCAAAAACTTTCTTAAATTCGCTGTAATGTTTTAAGACTTCGAAGAATCCAACGACGGCGATTTGGGTGAGATCAAAATAAATATCAACGCCGCATTCTTTCATTTGCGGCCCGCCGAGGCCGGAAAATCTAACCGACGGATCGATCTTTTTGATCGCGTCAACAAGATGCGCGGCATGCATGTCGCCGGAGGTTTCGCCGGCAACTATGACAATATGCTTTTTTGGGCTGTCCATATTTTTTTAGTGATGGCTAAGGCGACTTTTAAGGCGTTTCGTCCTTCGACGCCGGAGACGAGAGGGGTTTTATCATTCGCGACACAATCAATAAAATGTTCTAATTCACGTTTAAGCGGCTGTTCTTTTTCGATCGGCAAAGCATGTTTGAGGATCTGGTTCTCTGTTTTTTTATAAATAAAGGCCTCTTGTTTGACATAGTCGAGTGAGATGTAGCTGTCTTTTTCAAAGATCCGGATCTTTCGCATGACATCATCCGACACACGGCTGGCGGTCATGTTGCAGACGCAGCCGTTCTTGAAATTGATACGGACACTGGCGATATCATCCAGCGGAGTAAGAACGCTCACACCGACGGCATCGATGCGTTTGATGGGAGAGTTTGTCAATCCCAGAACAATATCAATGTCGTGGATCATTAGATCCATCACAACCCCGATATCAAGCGATCGGTTGGGAAAAAGATTTAATCGGTGGCATTCGATGAATAATGGATTATGCGTAAATCGCCGGACGGATTCGAACGCGGAATTGAATCGTTCGACATGCCCGACCTGGATCTTGACATTGTTCTTTTTTGCGAGACTGATCAGCTGATCGGCTTCTTTGACGGTCGAGGTGATCGGTTTTTCGATGAAGGTGTGGATCTTGTTCTTTAAAAAGAATTGCGCGACCTTGAAATGATCTTTCGTCGGAACACAGATATCAACGCAATCGATCTTTCCGGCAAGCTGTTTGTAATCTTTGATAAAAGGGACGTTGTAATGGT
This sequence comes from uncultured Planctomycetales bacterium, assembly GCA_964348765.1. Taxonomy (GTDB): domain Bacteria; phylum Omnitrophota; class Gorgyraeia; order Zapsychrales; family Zapsychraceae; genus CAYGEE01. The sequence continues at coordinate 19,957 of CAYGEE010000026.1, forward strand.
CGGCCAGCCGGCGGGTGCGGTCTTCTTGGACATCGCAGACACCGACGATCTCGACGTTGTCTTTGAGTTCATCTAAGACCTTAAGATGAAATGTCCCTAAATGCCCGATGCCGATGATGGCGATTTTTGTTTTAGCCATAATTATTATTCAAATTGTTTGTTATCTTCTTGAACTCTGTGTCATCCCCGCGAAAGCGGGGATCCATAGCTAGTGAGATTCCCGCTTTCGCGGGAATGACAAATTAACTAAATTCGCAAGCTATTATATTTCCCGCCGAATTTAAACGCAATGTAATTAAAGATTCTTTGCAGAGTGTGAAAATAGGTTAAACGCGTTCTTATGAGTTCAGCGCCGGTTCGTGCGATGCGTTCGCGTTCGTCGTCATGGGAAAGATAGTAGCTGATCTTTTCCAAAAGGTCTTTGTCTGTCGTGTAGGTCACAAGGTCCCGTCCGTCCTTAAAAAGGATGTCAAAACCGTTATTCTTGATCCGGTTCGTCAGTAAAAAACAACCTGAGGCCATTACTTCAAAGATCCGCATGTTGATGTCGTTGGAAATAGAGGAGTTGAACCCGATCTTGGCGCTTGCATATATCTGCGAGATCCCGCTTGAGGGGGAATCGCCAATATAGATATTCGGAAAGTTCGCCTTTAGAAGTTTTAAATGCCGTCCGCGGTCGAATTTCTGCGCATCGCGCCCGATAAAGGCCAGGTCATACTTTTTGGGCGTATTGATGATCTGATGGATATCCGGATCACATCCTAATGGCGCCCATTGGGCATCGACGCCTTTGATCTTTTTTAGCTCATCAAGGGCTGTTTTCTGGGCGCAGAAGATGATATTGAAATCCTGAGCCTGCTGGCGGATCTTTTTAAACGGTTTTTTAAGATGTGTGTCGATCGCGTAGAAGACCGAGGGTTTAAGTGTTCTGGGCAGTACATCCTTATAATCGCCGTGATCCACGCGAAAGTATAGATCATAAGTCGTTGGAATGTTTGTATTTGCCGAAAGGGGATAGTGGCTGTAGTCGATCTTGTGCGCTTTAAAGATCCGTTCAAAATAATCCCCAGGCCCGAGGACTGTACTGTTGGTTTTGTTGTAAATGAGGGCTATTTTCATATTAGTTGTAAGTTGTAAGGTGTAAGTTGTAAGCAAAGTGGGGTTTAAGGATAATTCGCTTGCCACTTATAACTTACAACTTACTACTACCTGTCAAAACGTGCCCTTTTATATAACAAACTCCTCGACAAAAGTCAAAGGGTATGATAATCTTCACCATTATGAAAAATTATAGAATATTAGTGAAATTCTTGAAAGGTCATGAGCGCATTTTTGCTTTTGCGGTTGTGACGATGATCATTTCGAGCTTTTTTGAGGTTTTTCAGCTTTCTCTTCTGGTTCCCATGGTTGATATCATTTTTACGGGGAAAAAAATCGTTCTTCCTCATCAAGTTCCTGCCTTTGCCGCACAGATCATTGAATATTTGAACGCGATGGATCCTAAGAAGTTGTTTCCGGCATTTGTTATCGGATTCTTGATCCTTTTATTCCTGCGAAATTTCTTAGTTTTTGCCTACCAATACTTTATGGGCGATGTTTCTCAGCGGGTGATGAGGGACATTCGATATCGGATCTATGAAAAACTTCAGACTTTGTCGTTGGATTTCTTTCAAGCCAAGCGAACCGGCGAGCTTGTGTCCCGGATCATTTATGACGTGGGACATTTGGAAAATGCTGTTTCTTATGGGCTGACCGATCTGGTTCGGCAAAGTTTTTCCATTTTGTTTTGGATCGGTGTCGCTTTTTCCATTGATCCTCAATCGGCCTTTCTAATATTCTTTGTTTTTCCGTTAATTGCGATCCCAATGGGCCAAATTGGTAAAAGACTAAAGAAACTTAGCAAGGGCACGCAAGAAAAATTTGCGGACATCAATACGTTTCTTCTGGAGACAATTGCTGGGGCTAAACTTGTTAAAGCTTTCTGTAGCGAGGAATATGAGAAAGCACGGTTTAAAAAAGAAAATCAATTGATGTATAAATTACGCATGAAATCAATCAAACGGATGATCGTTATTCCACCATTGACAGAGATCTTGGGAGGTTTATTTGGGGTCGCTATTATTTTATGGTTCGGAAAGAGGCTGATGGGCGGTGATCTGTCCTTCGGTGTTTTTGTCTTGTTTTTTGCCGCGATCATGTCGATCATTAGTCCTATTAAAAAGATCGCGAATGTCAATGCTTTAACTCAGCAGGCTATGGCGGCTAATGATCGAATTGACGAGATCTTTAATGCTAAACCAAGCGTTGTTGAGAAGCTGGACCCTGTTGAATTAAGCCAGATGGTAAAATCCATTGAATTAAGAAATGTGAGTTTTAGTTATGGTAAGGATTCTGATATTATTCTTAAGGGGATTAATCTTGAGATCAAAAAAGGAGAGCTTGTCGCGATCGTCGGCCCGACGGGGACTGGAAAGACAACTTTGGTCAATCTGATCCCGCGTTTTTACGATCCGACGGAGGGGGAGATCTTCGTTGATGGCATTAATGCTCGAAATGTGAGTTTTAAGTCTTTACGCGGGCAAATGAGCATTGTAACTCAAGAAACGATCCTTTTTCATGATGCGGTCAGAGCAAACATTGCTTACGGGAATCGCAGCGCAACTTTAGATGAGATCAAATCGGCTGCTCAAAAGGCTTTTGCGCATCAATTCATTGAAAAGATGGATAAAGGTTATGATACGGTCATTGGAGATCAGGGGGTGCGTTTGTCTGGAGGGGAAAGGCAGAGGATATCGATCGCCCGAGCCATCTTGCAGAATCCTCCAATCCTGATCCTTGATGAGGCGACGTCTCAGTTGGATTCTGAATCTGAGAAATTCGTTCAAGAGGCACTGGATAAGCTTATGCAGGGGCGAACCGTTATTGCTATTGCCCATCGGCTTTCGACGGTTCTTCGAGCGGATAAGATCGTTGTTTTGGAAAAAGGCAAGATCGTCGGCCTTGATAAACATGATAATTTACTGAAAACTTGTCCGCTTTATGAGAAAATTTATAA
>CAYGEE010000027.1:0-22850 GCA_964348765.1 uncultured Planctomycetales bacterium
ACTGCACACTATTGACGAAGAACTCGCCGCAGTTAATTGGGACAGGACTTTGGCGGTTTCTTATGATTTATCGCACGCATATTCTGATCAATATTTAATAAAAGAAAACGACCATAGGGCTTTGGTTGAGGAAGCCGGGTTTGATTTTGTCAGCCACTATAAATTCCCGAATAATCGTTTAGCTACCGTCACGGTCAGCCATTTGGTGGCGCGAGACAATGAAGCGGTTCATCATGGGGATTTGATCTGGGGGATCATTGTTGTATTGATCTTAGCGAAGTTGTATCGGGATCGTGCTAATAGTGCTATTAAGCGTTTCTTAGTAAATTCGATCGGGACAGTTTTAGCGATAGTGATCGTCACAATTTCTGGCATGCCGATGATCGTACATGCAGCGGCTATGTCGCTGCCGATCTTAGCGGGAAAAGGCATCCTATTGACATTTGCCGATAAGATCATCTTTTCTGCTTTAGTAATAAGCGGTTTGATAACGGCCGGCTCGACGTTTATTGTTGGGCGATCAAAAAGAAAAGAAAAGATCGTTCCATTAATGAAATTATCATCTATTGCTTTATTTGTTGTTGAAAACATTGCTCAAGTTCATCATGTTCGTTGGGAAGCGGAAGATCAAGTTCTTTTATCTTCGTCCTGTCCTTACCGTGGCGGGAGTATAGGCGAAGAAACAAGAATTCAACTTCTGGGGGAGAGCACCTTTGCCGGATCTTCCGCTTCTCAATTATTTGCTGTCAATGATGCAGCCCATCAGAGCCATGTGTTTGATGTGATCTTTGGCATGATCATTCTTGGTGTTGTGCCGGTTGACCCTCGTAAGAGTAGAAAACAACGACGTGAAGAATCTCGTAAGGCCAATAAAAATGTCAAGAATGGCAATGATGATATGTCCCGTCGGAAATTCTTAAGGATCGCGCTTCCAACACTTGTTGTTGGCGCGGCAGGCCTGGGCGGTTGGAATATCTTTAAACATTTATCTGCTCCTAAAACTCCGGAAGAAAAAGCGAAAGAATTTATTAAGGAAACAACCCGCGTTTGGGAAGAATCTTCAAATCCGCGATTGCGTGAATGGGCGAAGGTTTTAAATGATCCTGACTTTATTCTTGAAGTTAGTGAGCGTTTAGATGCTCCGTTTGCTGTTTTTCCGAAAATTGTTAATCATCATGTTGTTATCAATTCCCGCACAGCATATCCTTTCTTCACATTATTTATTAATACAAAAGTCGTTGAGAATTTCTTAGATGGTGATGACAAGATGGCGCGCCGGATCTTGCGTTCATTTGTCGCGAAAGAAATCGGCAGCGTTATGTTCAATAAAGACTATCCGCAGTTTGACGCGGCCTCCAATGTGATGCGTGATTTTATAGCGGCGATGGTTTTGAAATATCATGAGAATATCCCATCGATGGTATTTCTCGATGGCCGTATTCGTCAGATTTATAAGATTTACGCGGCTATGGCGGCTGCTGCTGAAAGTTATGGGTATGTAGTTCATGCTCAATATTTAGAAGAAGACGGGTTGACAGAATCTATGTTTTTTAACTGGGGAAGTGCTCATGAAGCCGTAAAGCCTTATGCGGCAACGCTGGTCATGAGTTTGATGGGCTTTGCGCGCTACGTTAAAGTTTTTGACCCCGATAGAATGCGTAAAGTCGCGTTAATGCATATTGCAACATTCTTAAAAAGAGGCCGAGATAAAAATCCCGGATTAATGCGGCTGCAGTACGATGCGTATTTTGTGGCAAATTACATTGAGCGGTTAGAGGGAAGAACGTGGCAGCCGAATATGAACGTTGATCAATTCACATTCCCTGCCGATAGTTACATGAGCTATTTGGATGATCCGCAATATTTCTCTCCGGATCCGGAAAGTTTAAGAAAATTATTAAATGAGGCTTCAGAAGCCCTTGGATTAGAGCAAGAAGGTCAGCATCAAGGTTTAGGGCTTGGCGTTATTGTTTGGATCGTTTTAGGGGCTGCGGTTTTTCTATTAGCAATTGAAAAATTCGTAAAACGTAAAAATGGAATAAATATTTCTGGTGTTAAGCTGCAAGGGTCCGTCCCGGATTCTACCGTGGCGGAGAGTTCCGGGTCACGGACCCTTGCGGCTGTTGTTCCTAACATTATCATTGATTCTGCTCGGCCGGTGCCTGGCCAGCCGATGCCGTCATCGCAGGAGGTTGATGACCAGGTTTCAAATTATTTATTGATTAACGATCAAGCCGTGCAGGATCTGGCTCAAGTTTCTTCTTGGGATAGAAAGTTTGTTTTAGCTTTGTGGTATGCACAAAATGCGGGTTATGACGAGATTAGCAGCACATTATTTGACCTTGAAGGATCGGGCAACATCCGTAAAGGTCCATTTACGGGCTTTTTAGGAGCAATTTATCAAGACCGCACTTTGATTTTATCGGACCACGCTGATCATAAGCCCTATTTAACTGATGTTCAGCAGGCTGCAACTTTACTGCATGAAGCTTCTGCGATATTAAGTCAGTCTCACATTGTTAGTCGATCCTTAGAAAAAGAATTTCTGGTCATCGCGCCGGCGTTAGATCTTTTATTGAAGAGTGACCGTCCGAATGAAGCAGAATTAGTCGTGAAGGCTTATATTCTTGTTAGAGAAGCGATTAAAGGAAAGCATCTTTCGAAGCAAGATCACGATCAAACTTTTGAATATTTGACACAATTGATCGTTCATCTTGTCCGTTGGCAGGCAGAACCGCAAACGATCATTGCTGCGATGATGAGTTTAAGAGAACTGGATGATGATCTGCGGAAAAGTTTTCTTGCCCAGATCGAACAGGGGATCAGTAAGAATAATAAAGAGATCATCAAAAGGGCGGTCCGCATTATTGAAAAAACAAGGATCATTGTTCGATATCCGTATTTAGATAATAACATTCGCGATTTTAGTACGAATAGGACTGTTGAGAATTATATCTCAATGATCATTCAGTTGACTGGCGGGGATATTCAGGTCCTTTTACTTTCATTTGCATTAGTGATCGAGAAAGTTTCTTTTAATGAGGATTGTCAGAAGAAACAGTTTAAGGCTAAGAAAATACAGCACATCTTTATTCCTTTAGCGGCTTTGTTGAATATTTATCCTGTCGTAAATCGTTTAAGAGATGACAGTTTGCGGGCGGCAGATCGCGAGTCTTATGATTCGTTAAAGAAAACAGTGGAACAAAAGATCAATGTTGATGATTACGAAGATATGGATTGGCTTCTTGATCAGGTTCGAGATTTCTTTGGAGCGATCATTGGACATGAGGGAATTGATGATGTGACAGCAGTTATTTATATGGATAAGAAATCGATCGCGAGCATTGCCGAGAAGTTAAGCATTGAACGTAAGAGGATCGAGAATTTTGAGGTCGAGGATATGGGAGATATTTTGCGCTTGATGATCGTTTCGGCGGATCCGTATGGGATCGCTGCTGAGGTCGCTGCTGAGGTTGCTGCCAGAAGCACTGCTGATAAGGATTTTAAAGGTAATGTTCAAATGCCGCCGGAGAAACAAAAGACAATGATCGCGCATGGATATGAAGCGGCTCATTTATATGTTGAATTTGAAGAGCGGAAGTCGAAAACTCTGGTGATAACGCGCAGATGGGAAGTTCAGATCATGAGCCATGACAATTATAAGCGTTATCGTTATGGGATCTCCAATGACTTTGTTTCGATCCGAGCTGTACAGCCGCATTGGCTTTATAAGTTTTTAAGGACATTGACGGATCAGGGATTTCGTTCTCAAAAAGTTAGCGGAACAAAACTGGAGCTGGGGGGGGATCCTGCGGAAAATTTAAAAATGCTTTATGACGGCCTTCAAGGAAGTATTTATGTTGCGCTTTTGCGTCATTACGGACATCGTGAGCAGAGCAAGCTTTCCGTTGTTAAATTGCCTGAGGGGTCTACTTCAATAGATCTTGCGATGCATCGCAAGGTTGCTTATGATCTTCGATATGCCGGTTTTATCGAGAGTCCATATAATCCGATCCCATTAAGAAAAAATACAAAATTTATCGCGAATTCAAGAGATCGAGTGATCCAAGGGGATACGGTTTTAGATACAGGCATTATTTTAGAAGAATCCCATGAAAAGCCGTTGTATGCATTATTTAAAAAGGCAGGAATTGAAAGACGGATCAATGACCTTCAATTGATCAGTGCCGTACGGCTATTGCGCAGCAAAATGATCTTACTGTCCATGCTTGAGTCAGCAAAAAAAGGCGGAAGAAAAGAGTCTGAGCTGATCGCGGATGGGAAAAAGCAATTGCAGCGTTCGTTTGGGATCCAGGATATTAGGAGAAGTGCCAGCGTCGTTGAAGAATTTGCAGATTATTCTGGCCTTAAGGATCAGCGAGAGTTGTTTATAGCGATCGCTTTCGGGTTGATCAAACCGGCAGATGTTTATGAATATATTTTTAACAAGATCTTGATCAAAGTCAGGGTAACGATGAATGGTTCTATTCCTGGGATTGAAGATGTTGTTCAGGATAAATTAGGCCAAGAATTACTTGTCGATGTTATTAAAAGACCTCAATTGGGTGCTGATCGATCCGATCTGACAAAAACTTTTGATTTTGAGATCTCAGGATTTAAATATACGACGAATATTCAGATCGTTTCTGCATTATCCGGATTGGAAGGCGTCTTGGCTTTTCAGATCTCCCGTCCGCAAGAGAGTAAAATGTTGCACAAGAAAGAAAATGGCGACCAGGTTCACAGCCTGGATGCCGGGATCGGGTTTTTGGCTGTTTTATTCTTGATCAGTTCTTATCTTTTATATCGAATGAATTATTTAAAATCCAAGAAAAGACAAGCGGAAGATCCTGTATTGTCTTTCTTTGCCGAGGACGGAGAATATCTTCATATTCATCGGGCCATTATCCCTATTCTGAAAAAGCGAATAAAGTATGATGAGCCGCAGCATGTAAGGATCTTAAATATCGGACACACAATAGTTGATGGGCGTAATTATTTATTTGGATCCGCAAAATTGGCGGTTTCTCTTTGGGAACAAGGTTTGCGTGATTTTGAGATCGTCGTGGTTGACATTGAACCGAAAGATATCTTGAGAGCAAAGAATAATGATTTCGAGCGTGCTTGGTTCGAAAACAGCCCTGCGGCAGAGGAACGTATGAGTAAGGTATTTGATCAAAGACATGACGGCCGAATGCGTTTAAAGCATGAGATCCGAAGTCGGATCACTGTTTCTTCGGTCGGCTTATTGGACCTTGAAGATGAATTTGATCTGATCCTTTACAATTTTGAAGAATTCAAATTGGAATTGATGAACAGAGGAAAGACCCGAATCTTTTTATATAGGACTGCCCTTAAATTATTTAAAGATGAGAACATTGATAGATCTTTGGATGCTTTAAATAAATTTTTAGGAGTTCTTTCCGTAATTGGTTTGAATGTTAGGATCGATCGGTCGAGCGATAAGATGCTTATCACCAATATTATTATGAATCGCATCATCAATAAACTTCTTAAACCGGGCGGGCTGTTGTTGACGACTGCTGAGAAATGGTATCAATATTCTTGGCTTATTGAGCATCTTGTTCCGATGCCATTCATTGAAAACAAGGTGGTGACGTGCTTTGGCGGGCAGAGGATGTTAGGAAAAATAGCTTTGTTCAATAAAGTTGGCGCCGAGTATGGTTCACAGGGGGTTAGATCTAAGTTCCTTCAGTTGATCGGGGTTGTTTTAAAGGATCGTCCGTTGATCACACCAGAAGCATTAGAGATCATTGAAAAAGCTTTTAGTATTGCCGAAACAGCGCATCGAAAACAAAAACGCAAAAATGGAGAGCCATATATTTATCATCCGTTAACGATCGTTTTCTTTTTATTATTCGATCTTGAATTGGTCGATCTGATCGACAAGGATCGTACGCAGAGTGAGAAGGATGCTTTCTTGGCGGTTGTGATCGCTTCCGCGATGTTGCATGATTCCATTGAGGATTATGAGGGCAGTCGTCAGACTAAAGAGAATTTTTTGAAAAATATTCGGGCAGAGTTTAACGCGATCACAAGTCCGAGGATCACGGATGATATCATGGCACGGTTGGATCTTCTGACAAGAAAAGAAGCCGAATCTAAAGAAGAATATATGGAACGGCTTTTAACGCTTGGCGATAAGTATGTTCATGTCGTTAAAGCGGCCGACCGGCTGCATACGATGTTAACTCCTAAATTCACGGATACGATCGGGCATATTATGGCGTATAAAAACAAGTCGCTATTTTTCATTGAGGATGAAAGATCGAAGGTTCCCGCGAGAGTTCGTGTTAAGATCAGAAAATTGATCAAGAATGCCTATACGGAAGAAATTGTTAAGCAGACGGATGCTGATGCCGATCGTCGACGACAATTCTATGGGCATGGCCAGAGATTGTTGTTTATTGCCTCAGAACCAGCGGAATATAGCTTTGGCCATGACCTTTTGGCCCCGGTATCTAGTGAGCCTCAGTTCATGAATGATAATCCTTACGCAGAATCTCTAAGAGCGCTTTTACAGGATGCCTCACTGAAAAGTATTTTCCATTGGAGGACGATCAATCATATTGCTTTGAAGCTTGAAGAGAGATTTCGAGAGAAAGCCAAGGATCCGTATTTAAAGATCGCTATTATTCCTCAGGGCAGCGCTTTGGTCGGGTTTGCTGATCATTCCAGTCAAGTTGGCTTAAGAATTCATCTTTTAACGCATATTCCGGGACGATTCTCTATAACGGTCGATCGGGATGAAATGATCCGTGAGATCAACGTATTGTTAGGGGAATATTATCTTTCCACCGGCAGATCGGGTGTCGGTATTTTTGGAATGGATAAAGTGGAAGATGTATCTTTTGAGGCTGTGCAGAAGCTTTTACAAGGAGATAAAAGATTTGAGATATCCTTATCTGAGATAAAGAAGATGACATATTCTTTTTTACCGGTTGCCTATGGGGATCGGGATCTTATTGAATTATCACGCAGAAGCATTTTGACCGTTCTTGCATTGACAAGGGATCCGGAAGCGAATTGGCGGATCATCCAGCAAGCCTATCTTGATATTCTCAGCCTAAAGGATCTACCGTTGGGGTCGGATCCGAATTATTACGAGCGATTATCCTTAAGCGGGCTTGATCAAAATGGATCAAATGATATTGATAGATTTATTGAGAAACGAGACCGGCAGATCGCTTTGCCTGATCTTTCAGTTATGAATGCGATCTATCAGGTTTCGACAAGTGTTGTTGAGAGTCCTGACGGGCGGCTGCACACAGATTCTAATTTAAATATTTTGACTATTTTCGCAATTGGTGTTTCGATCCTATTCTTAGTCGCTAAGCGAAAGGTCATTTTCAAGCAAGTTCTTAACCTAGAATATTATCCTGCAAGAACGAGTACGGTTGTTCAAGCCTTTACAAATGTTCAAAAACAATCTTTAGAGCAGCATGTGGCAGCTGGATTGCAAGAACTGGAATTAACGGAATATCGAAATATGATCTCCTATGTTCCAATTTTGACGCGTGCCAATGATGTTAATTCTACGATATTGGCAGGCGTTAATCATCCAAAGAAAGTGATCTGTTTATCGTACAATCTTTTTGTTTTCGCGCCCAGATACGACAAAAATGAGCAGAGAAGCCGTATGTTCTTGGCATTAATAAAAGATATCTTGCGGCATGAGATCATCGGACATCTTGAAGGGGCAAACAATGAGCAGGGAGCCCAAGGAGTGAGTTTTAAGCATTTTGAAAAAAGGGCAAATGCTTCCGAGCTGATCCTTCTTCTTCAGGCTTTTGAAGAATTTAATATCAATGTTGATCTTTCATATCTTCGCGGATTGAAGGCTTCGGGAAGAAAAGTTTTGCCGAGCCTTTATAATCCGAAGGATCTGATGATCGCTCAAGGACTGGGCACGTTACTTCAGTTTGATGTCGATGATCTTTACGATATTTCTTATGACTTTGCTGTTGCCGAGCATATCCGGTATAGGGTCGGCGCGGCATTACAATCGACGGATATTGAAGGACGTTTATTTATGAATCGTGCCGCCGGACGGAGTATTGCGCAGGGCGCGAAAGTCTTGATCACGCTTAAACGAGGAGAGTTTGATAATATCGCGACTGCTAGGAAAATAGCGAATGCCCAAGGGATGGCTGTTCTAAGAGTTTCTGTTCGCGGTTTACCGGAGGATGAAGAGATCTTTTTTGATCTGTATGTTACGTCTTATCTTCAGCTTGATAGAAATTCTTTAAAGGAGGATATTGAAGATGACGCTGTGAACTTTTATCGTCGGCAAGGGATTGTTCTTGATGAAGAATCACGCCGGCTGGCGCATAGCAGGGTTCAGACATTACAATCGCATTTAGATCATACGATCATTGAGCTTTTAGCGAGCCAGGATAAAAACAAGCTAGGCGTTGTTGATGATGCTGATCATTTATTGTGGCCGAAGGCTGTCAATCTCCCCTTTGGTGTGTTTGCGATGGAAGCGCTGGAAGAACAAGGATTTATTCGAGCTGATGATTATTTCAAAAGTTATGATGAGAGCGATGTGAATGTAAAATATGCAGCGTTTTATAAGATCGGCGTTCTTTACGGCAGCTTAGCTTATTCTGTTAGATTTCCGCGGGATTATTTCCTTGTTGATGAACCAACATTATTAAAAGTTTGGATCGATCCTCGAACACGGGCCTTGAAGATCGTTTATCATGATATTTATCTGACAAAGATCTCTCAAGTCTCCTTTGTGGAAAGGCTTTTGGAGGAGAATTTCGATTCATCTGCAGAAACGAGCTATTTATATAAGATATATTTATTAGAAGGATTGCAAAGGGTTTGGTCGGCTGATCATTTTGAAGCGATCTTGCGCATGAGAGCAAAAGAGTTAGAGGTTGCTGGAGATCCTCATGCGATATCTTTGATCGATCTATCAGCAATTTATTATGTCTTAAGAGATGAAGCAAAGTTCTCCGACTATTACGAACGAATGGTCGCTGTTTTAAGAGTTGAGGCTCAAGATTCTCCTAATGTCGTTATGCCCCAAGAGAGCCAGCGTTTAGATGACAATAGCGGATCTCATCAATATGAATGGATAGCTCTTGCCGTTATTGTCGGGATCGTTCTTAGTTCTTATCTGCGTTTACGGCAGAGAGTGTTTTTTGCGGTTCAAGCGGTTAAGGAAGAGTTGAAGGTTCGTAACCTTTATTTGAATTTTAAAAATCGTTTTAGCAGTATTTTTGCGGCTATTGTGGTGTTGAATATTCTTCGGGCAAAGATCGCTTTTGGCCAAAGGATCGGATCAGAAAATGACAGCGTGGCCGTTTATTTGCGACAAATGATAGGAACGTTGATTATTTTGGTTTCGTTTGGATCGATACAGCCGGCGCGTGCGCAGGAAATATCAACTCTTGTGCATTCTGATGCCGGTGGTGTTCTAGGAGTTTCTTCTGAGGTCGTTCAAAAAGGCTGGGAAGGTTCATTAGCTAAACAGCGTGCGTATGCCTATGTCCGTTCACATCGTCCGTCAACTTCGATCAGTTTGAGATTACGTGATTACGGCATCGTTTTAATGATGGATATCGTCCCAAGTGCTATGAACGCGCCGATAGTTATGTTAGATCCGCCGAGCGTTCCATCCAATGAGCCACCGCAGGTTTTAAGAAATGAAAAACCGGCGGACTTTAATAAAAATGTGCCGCAAACAGAATTTATTTTGCCGCTGAGTTCTGATTTAAGTGTTTATACCGGTGCTGATGCTTCTTTTGTTAATAAGGATCAGCCGGTTTCTAACGTCCCATTGCCAATTAAGTTCTTAGGGTTTCTATTGCTTAGCTTTTTCGGTTTTTATTACGCCCGTCGAGAAAGCGCTAAACTTAGAAAAATTTCAAAGGCCTTGTTCCGTAGCAAAGTCGCTGTCATGGACGTTCAAGATGATGGGACAACAGCGCCGCAAGTTCAACCTCAACCGGTAAAAACAAGCAGTGTTGTGGAAGGATTAGAAGAAAATGAAAAATTATTGGCTGCAGCTAACCGTGCTGTTGCAAAGGCCTTTGCGCAAGCGGCGGGATCTCGAAGGAAAGTAGCGGCTGTCTCTGCTTTATCTAAAGGAGCTAATGAGAATAAAAAGCTGTTGGCCGCGGCTCAGCGCATTGTTGAAAAAGCATTTGCGCAAGTGACGGAAGCTCGAATCCAGCGTCGAGTGTTAAATATTTTTGAAGTAACGGCAGCCGGAAAGAGAAACCGATCGTTAGAGGATTTGATCGCTATTTCAGAACATCACAAATTCGCTGCAAGAGTTGAAGCTCAGGCGCCATCGCAAACGGCTGCTCCTTCGGTTGTCAGAGTTGATAATTTAGAAGATGCCGATATCCCGCAGATCGGATCATCTTCGGACCGTAACGGAGAACATTTGGAACGTGCGGATAAAGTGGATATTGTTGATGACGAAGGGATCATTCGGTTTTCAGGATTGACCGTTCTGGGTTTTGCATGGAGCGATGGTCCGGCTTTTGTTGTCGCGGGTGATAACGGCTCTTTTGTCATATATCCTAAGACTCAGATCTTAATTCATCGACCGAATGTCGAAGAAATATTTATTGCAAGAATACCGCATGCCCGCCGTAGATCCATGACCGTTCCGTCGAGAACAGAGCGGATAAGGACGTATGGAGCGATCCCAAAAACATCCGCGCCAATCTCCGATACCACTTCTGAAGAATCGGTTGTCACGATCGAAGCATCTTTAACTTCTGCTGCTGGGGAGGAAGATCCATCTGCTGAAGCTTCTCAAAGTTTCTTTAGAAGAAAATCACGGAAACAAAGATCAAAGCCCGTTCATAGAAGACGCGTGACAGTTGCAAGAGTTGAGCCGTCTTCGATAGCCCATCCATTGTCGCCGTCGGGAGAATCATCGCAAGTCTCAGCGCCTGCAGGTGTAAGAAAAGATATTCCATCGACAATAGCTTCTGTTGCTGATCCTGAAGTTCCTCTGCCGGAGGCGAGAACATCTGTTCCTGCAAAAATTTCTGATGTTCCGGTTCCTGTTACGGATGAGCCGGCGGTTTCGGTTCCTGGAGTAGACATGATTTTAATTCCACAAACTCCCGGCGTGAGAATACCTGATTCTGATGAAGGCGCTTTAGCATGGTCGGCATTTTCTCCAATTGAAATGCCAGCGGCTTTACCAGCAACTGCGGCACCAGTTCCAACGGCGCTGATCTCGGCAGGTTCCGATGAAATTCCTTCCGCGCCGGCAGCTGGGCAATCGATGCCAGCTGAGCAAGCTTCGGCTGTGATAACACCGGTTTCTTTAGGTGAAGATCCTTCCGGGCGTGAAACGGGATCATTGAGTTCAACAGAAACAGAAATAGATGAATTAGCAACGAGAGGTTCATTTTCTGACGTAACAATAAATATCAATCCTCAAACGCAAGGCGTGATCATTCCTGTTTCATGGAACGAGGGTTCGTCTTTCCCGGCGGCGGAATTTTCTCCGCTTCAGGTCCCAATGGCAGTAACGGCTGCGGCAGCGACAGCCGCAACGGTGCCAACTCCCGTCGATGACAATGAAATTCTTTCTGCGCCGGCAGCCGGAGAATTGACTCGTAATGTTGTTACTAACAAAAAAAGGCCGCGTAAGATCATTATTGCTGCTGCAGCAGCAGCGGCCGTATTGGCGGCAGGTCTTTGGGCAATACCAAAGATTCCTAATAGAAATAGAACGACACCGACGGTAGAACAGAAGACACCAGCCGTTTATAAAACGCCTGCGCCGCAAAAGGGCCAACCGGCGGCTGTGAATCCATCGGTCTCCAAGGAACCTGTTCCCGCACCCGCTGTTGCAAATCCTCCGGCGGCGAAAACAGATTCTGCCAAAGTTAAATCTGACAAAGAAAAAACACAAGGGCCATCAGTTCCATGGACCTGGATCGGGATTCTCGTGGGATCATTAAGTTTGTTCGCTGGAATTTATTTTGCATTACGGAATATTGTGCGTTCAGTATCATTTTATCGACGAGAAAGAAGGCAAGAAGTTGCAGATCGCATTGAAGAAGAAAGCGTAGCCGTTTCTGCGGTTTTGGCGCAAGGCGCATCTGTGCCGGCAGTTCTAGCTGAAAAAGTGACAGACACCTTTTTAACAACAGAAGAGAATTATTCTGAAGCGGATGTTGATCAATTACATCCCGGCCCGCGCGGTGTTCTTCAAATATGGACAGATGAATCCCGAACAGGAGAGCCTGTTCAAATGAGTTTAGCGGCTTCGGCGATCGTTGTTGAAACACCATTATCCCTGACGGATGAAACAGTTCAGCCGACAGCTTCAACGGTCAATGATGAGGCAGCGACCAATTCTGCAATGCTGCCGGCTGTTATTTATCGACGAGGACGCGCTCAGAGAGTAAGGCCGTCCTTGGGGACATCTTCGAGAGTTATTTTATTGGGCCCATCATCGCTATTTGATCCAGTAGTGGCAACTGAAGGATCCGAATCTGTTTCGCACGGCGCTGTTGAACAATCGACAGGTGCTTCTGAAAATCTTGACGCAAGTGTTGCTGACCCTCGCGTTCTTGAGGGAGAACTTATTTCGCCATCCTCAAATCCCGTCGATGCTATTTCTGGCGTTCCGGGAAGAACGGTCATTGAAGGAGAAATTGTTTCGATCGCAAGAGATACACCAGCCGCTCAACTAAGATCTTCTGAAGAAGGAATAGTTGATGATGCAACTATTTCTGCAGTTCCTGTGATCAGAGCGTTATTGCCGCAGATAGCGGCCACAGGTGTTCGCGGACCTGTATTGCCTACGGCGAGACCCCAGCTTTTGGATAGTGATAAAGTAGGGACAGACACCACTTTATTAGGAAATCTTCAAAAAGTGGTGTCTGTCCCTACTTTATTAGAGCAAGATTATTGGCAAGCGGATGTGGATCAATCGTATCCCGCGCCGCGCGGCGTTCTTCAACGAGGACCGATCGACAGGGTGCGCGTGGTGACGAAGTCCGCGATCTATGTTCCAGCAGAGGCGCCGGTTCGAGTGGAAACTGTGGAATCAAAGCCTATTGTGATCCTTCCACCGGCATTTTCTTATCCGGCAGAAAAACCGGAAACATTCTCTATTCCCGGCGAGAAAAAAGCGGAGCAAAGATCACGGCGAATTGGACGGATCTTTACTGCTGCGGCCGTTGGAGCCGTTGTGTTCGGCGCGGTTGTTGTGGGACGGATGGATGTGGCATCTTTAAGGGATCGTTCATCAAAAGCCGGCCATGAAACAATTCAAAATACACCGGCGGCACAGTCTGTACAAACGCCTTCGGCAAAACAAGATGCTGGCCAGTCTCCAACGACAAATTCAAAAGAAGTTTCTTCCGGGCCAACTGGGGCAAATAAAACTACGACGGCAACAGCTGTCAGTCCTTCAAAAACTGATATTGATCAAGGAAATCCCAAAGGACGATCATTCCCATGGAAATGGATCGTGATCGCACTCGGCGTGGTGGTTGGCGTCGGAGCAATGATCGCATTTATTTTAAACCGCAGAAATCCGCCGTCATCCGGCGCGGGACTTGGATTGCCTTTAGCAAAACGAGACTTAAGAGGAGCATCTCTTCAAATTGTGCCGAAAGTTGTCGAAGTTAAAGACGAAGGCCAAAAAGAAGTTGAAAAGGTTAAAGAAGGATCAGTCCCCGCCGCGGCCTTTACGGCGTTGCCCCAAGAAACGGCTCATCGAAGATATGAATTGAAGTCTCAAGAAAAAGCAGTGGCCAAACCAATTGAACAACCGGTTTTGCAGGGGACATTTGATCCGGTTTGGACGAAGATCACTCCGCAAATGGTAGGTTTTGTCGTCGCTGTCTTCACTGGCATGAGTTTCGGTGATATTCTGATGCAGGATTGGAATGTCTATCATTTTATTGATCTGCGTGTGTATCCTTTCGCTCAACATTTATTAAATGTTGCCGGCCAGTTTATTGATATCGCGGTCCAAAACGCCGCTCATTGGTTTGTGTTGATCGGCGCGGGCGTTGCAGGATTTGGCGCGAAGATCTTAAATAATAATATCGTCCAAGAGAATTCCTTATTCGTCTTAGGGTTCGGTAGTTTTGTCCTAGTAACGGTTTATGGACGACGAGCTTGGAAAGTATTGTATTGGCCGACAATTGATGTTTCTTCAAGTAAGAAAAGGAACACCGCGCCGCGGCCGATCTTTGAAACTATTTTTAGGCCTGCTTCCGGTTTCGGAAAGATCATTGCCGGCTTGACGAGTTTAATGTTTGGTTTTTATGTTTTGGGATCATTGGAACATTTTGGGGTCATCGCCCGGGCCGTGTCTTACGCTAATATTGCGCGGATGTTTGTGTCATCTTTGGATTGGGTAAATATTGGAAGAACAGGTCTTATTGTCGGAATTGGCGTTGGAGGAATGTTTGTTATTGCGGCTATTAAAAAAGCATCACGATATCTTTATGTCCCGCCGTCCGATCAATGGAAGCGTTCTAACGCGATCTCTAAAAAGACAACGGCTTCTTTTTATCTTTTTGAATTTATCTTTAGCCGCAAAGGGTTAGTGACAGCTCTGACAATGTTCGGTGTCAGTATTGTCGATATTTTTGTCCAAGCCTGGATCCCATTATTGCATTTCGGAAAATGGATCAGGCAGGGGGCCGATCTGGCCCGTGATCTTTGGGGAATGATCATGCTTTGGCTTTCTTCAGCCGCTTCTAGCGCGAGTGTTTTTGGGACGCAGTCTTTGAGCCATCTTAAACCGTCTCATGTTTTTGTTGTGGTAATGATCCTCAGCGCGTTCGCAGCGCTTATTTTAAGCGACAAGCGGATGCGTAAAGCGATCTTTAGAATGCCGAGAAAAGCGCACGTTGATCTCTCGTCGTTGCGGCCGTTGATGCGGGCCTTTGATCTCTCGGGGCTTCATGTGAGAAGAATTCTCTGGGCCACAGCCGTTTTGAACCTCGCGGCTTTGGTGTGGAGCGTTGTTCGAGCGATCGATATAAAACATTTCTTGCCGGATGTTTCGTTGGCGCATTCTATTTCTTTTTCAGCCTGGGATCTTTCAAAATATTCGACAACAGCCCTTGGCGTTGGAGCGGCCGCCGGTTCTGTTGTCATCGTGCTGGCCGTTAGAGAATTTTTACGCGTTGTTAACTTTTCAAGCGGCCGATCAGTCCGCACCCGCACGCGACGATGGTCTTTGGAAGCCGCGCGTTCGGACCAGCGTAGAAGATTTGATAGCAAATATCGGTCAGGCCGCCGGCCAAGTCTTTTGGCAAATATTTATCTTGGGATCCTGAATTTAAGGCCGCTCTTACGCGCCTTGAATTTCTCATCCGGATCCCATCAAAGAAAAATAACTTCACCGGAAAGATCCTCTCGAAGATTTGACGGGAAATATCGATCGAAGCCGAAGATGACCGTTCTTGCAAGATTAAAGCAGTCGAATTTACGCCCGCTTGTTCGAGCTTTTGATCTGTCGCGGCTTAATTTTCGGCAAGCGTTTACAGCCACGATGTTAAGCATTGTTATGGTTTCTCTTTATACATGGAATAGGAATATTTTAGAAGGATGGGGAATAAATCATCTTTTGTCTCGGATCTCTCTTCCCCGGTCAGACCTATTGAGTGTGTTTGACTGGTCCTGGATCCAAAAGAGTTTTTGGGCAGGTGTTGTGATCACAGTGGTTTTTGTTGCCACAAGGATATTCTTCACGTATTTCAATTTCAATTTCTGGAAACCGGTGCGTGTTACTGGTGAACATAAGATCTTGGAAGCCGCCGCGCCGGGCGAGAGAGTAAGATTTAAAGATAAATTCCGCAATCCCAAATCCGAGGTTCCTTCAGAGTTCCATTTAAGGTCGCTTTACCGGACGCTCATGTTGCCGCGTGCTCTTAAACGGATCGTGATCGAGATGGTCGTAGTCGGTTTAGGCGTTGTTCTTAAACGAGTTTTTTATGGATCGTCGGTATTGCTTGTTTTAGGGATTCTTTGGGCCGTGCCGATCCCGTTTGTTTCGACGGTAAAGATCGCGTTTGAAGCTTTGGCTGTTGCGGCGGTCTTGTATTTCTTCCTGCCGAAAGAAAAAGGCGATCACGGCCGTCAAACGAAAGAACGCAGAACATTCATTAAATCGCTTATCGCGCTTACTCTTACCGTCGGCGGCCTTCTGCAGATCGATCATTATGTTCCTTTGATCTCTCTTGCGAAAAATTCTTCCCATACCGCCGCAAGCAGGGCAGTCAATTTAATAAATAAATTAGAAGAAATTATTTCGAACATTTCTATCCCATCTTTGCAGTCTCTGCTGGATCGATTGCCGCATATCTCGGGAATGTTTTTCTGGGGCACTGTGTTGGCTGTCATTTTTGGGACCTTGTTCTACAAGGCCAACGATGTAGAGGCGACCACAGGAGTTTCAAAGAAGAAAATGGTAGCGAAGCGCAGGAAAGATATTTTAGCTGCAGTGATGATCTTCGGGCCAGTTCTCGGCGTGATTTTGTTTGCTGATCCTCAAATTCGGCATATTGTTCATCCTTGGCTGACAGATCCGATCGGGCAGATTCCCGTCGGGGTTAAGATCGCGGCCGGTTTAGCGGCTTTCGCAGGTGTTCTTCTTATCCTTGGCCGAAAGATATCCACAAGACATAGAGCATCTTCACAGGCCCCAGTGCACATAAAAGGAGTGGGAGCCAGCATTCTACACAATCTCTTTTTCAGATTGCTGGGCATTTTAAGCGTCATCGCGGCCATTTATTTCTTTAAACACGGCTTAGATCCAGCATCGACTGTTTCCATGGGGATTTTTGCATTCCCATTGTTAGGTATGAGCAGTATTCTCGACGGAGATATGTGGACGGCTTTGGACCGTGTTTATGAAAGAGAAAAAGGATCACTGTCTTCTCTTCGACCTTATACGGCTCCAGGCGCGGCAAGAATTCAAAATGGTGATTTAATTGTTCTAACATTCGGCGGAGCTTTTTTTGCGAGAAATTTACAAGCGTTCTTAAGCCGGCAAAAAGAATCCGCAGAGGTTGCGGTTCTTGTTCTTGAAGACGGAGCGGATGAAAATCAATGGCAGCAATGGCTGAAAACGATGCGCGGGTATAAGACAATTCATTTAGTAAGTTTAGTCACGCCGGATAATCAAGAGAGATTTTCCAGCACATACCAATACCAATTATTTGATCTATTAAAAGAATCCGGGCAGAGTTTAGCCATGCATCTTCATCTTTTATTGGGCGATGAAACAAAACACATGACCCAATTCGGCAGAATGAAGGCCAATATCGGAGTGATCCGCAAACGCGTCATTGAAAATGGCGGCGATCTGGTGAGCTTTACCGGTATGAGAAAAGTCATTGGAGAGAAGATCGTTCATAGCGGCTCCAATGTTGAATTAACGCTGGCTCCGGAATTTAAAGAGGTATATCAAGCCTGGGTTACGATTGCCAAGGAAGCGCTGGATCAAAGTCCGATCAATTTTAAAGACGATCTTCAAGTCGAGGTCATTCTAAGATCATTGCGGTCTTTTGCAAAGAGCTTATCATTAAAAATTGCCCTCGGTGTTGTTCTGATTGATTGGATCTTTAAAGTCATTGCATTTGTTAGTTTGCCGGCGCAGTATTCGGATAACTCCGTGAGTTCTTTAAGCAATATTGTCGAGCGTGCCATGTTCTTGATCTTTAACTTCATCGAAAATCGACTATGTTTTACAAATATCGTTCATCCGCTCTCTTTTGGTCAATGGTTTGCGTTTTTATCGGGCTCTGTGGTTGTTGGGATATTGATGCGTCTATTAGGGAAAATAAAATTAAGAGAAAAAATAGTTTTGGGGGTTGTTACGGGTATTGTGTTTGTGCGATTCATAGATTTACTCGTCGGAGGTAGCCGCAGCTGGTTTGAGATCATGGACCTTGGCGTTGGCTACAGCATTTCAGCGGACCTGTCTGATATGCTGACATTTTTACTGTATGCATATTCTTTATATGCCTTTGGAAAGATCTTTTGGCGCGTCAATAGGCAGACGGCCAGGCTTATTGCTTCGGGTAATGAAGCGTGGCGCAACCGGCAGGTCGAGCGTGCGAGAGCAGCGCGGAAAGAAGTTCTTGATCGGGAACGGTCAGAACGGTCAAAGTTAAGTACTCAAGTTTCACATCAGTTTATTTTATATGACATTTTCAGTGTTTTTGTTCCGGCAATCACGCTGATCATTCTTAAGAAGAGAAATGGAAAGGCCGCGATAGGGTTCTTTAGCGCCCAGATGAAGATCTCTATGCTTATTGGCTTTATGCTGATCTTTGGTCTTGATCAGCACAGCGTTTCATTATTCCTTCCGTTATTAAGCATCGCTCCGATCTTACCGCCGGGAGATGATTTCTTAAGATCTTCAGAAGATATCGTGAAGAAGCTAGGGATTGGTCAAGGGCCTGCGGAGGATGCATCTGTGTCTGCAAATGATCTTTTGATTAAAGCTGCCGGACTTCATGCGGATGGAAAGAAAGAAGCAGCAATGGATCTTCTTGAAAAAGCCGGCAAAGACTTTCCGAAAGATTTTATGTTCCCTTGGAGCATTGCGCTCATTCTTTCAGAGGAAGCGGATCTTAACCAAGGACAGAAAGATCTGTTAAAACATAATTTTGATGAAGCTTATCGATTGGTGAGCTCAAGTGTTAGTTTGCCAAAGGGCATGACGCATCTTCAAATTGGAGAATTCCTCAATGATTATTTGATGTTTTATTTAACGATCAATACCGATGAACAAAAAGTTCGTGATGTGATCGTTGAGATCATCAACAGCAAACCGCATTTTATTTCTTCTCTTGAAACGGGCCTTGAAGAACGAGCTATTAAACTTGTGAATGATGGTTATGCGGATCTGGCAGAAAGATTATTGATCGTTGCGCTTTCTGATGAGCGGATCAATCGGTATTCATTCAAAAGCTTCATCAATGGGGTTTTAGCCCGGGTTTTTGTTGTTCGGGGTGAATCAGATAAGGCCTATGCAGCCTTGGAAAAAGCTAAAGAGTTTATTGGCCATGGAACAAATCAAGATAAATTGGTTTTTTATTGGCAAAGTTTCCGGATCTTTAAAGCTTTGGGGCGGCTGGATCTGGCGAGTGAGGTTGTTGAGCTGGCCCGTGACCTCTTGCCAAAACGATGGAGTGAATTTGTCATGCTGCATATGTTTATTTTGCAGATCATTGTTAATTTTTATAATGAACGCAATAAACCCGGTGAAGTTATTAAGGTTTCTGAATTTTATCAAGGACGGTCTGATTTAAAAACATTTCTTAAATCGATAAAGGAAGAGCCGACGAAGTGGCGCTCTCTTCAGGTTTTTGCTTTGGAATATCCCATCGCTCTTATTAAAATAGCAAGAAACCGGATGGATCTCGGCAAACCGCAGAAGATCCTGCAAGATGCTTTTCAAGTCATGGAGCATTCTATTTCCGGAGGATCTGTTAAATCTAAATGGGAAGTTCCGACGGGGGAAAGGATCAGCGCGCTTAGTGAAGTGATGGAGCCGGGGCTTTATCAGATCTATTTAAATACTGCTGCTTATTACGCGGAATCTTTAGGCCTAAGATCAGTTTTTGAAAAAGATCTTGGTTTGGCCGCTGAATCATCACGATCATTACAGCAGGCAGAAGAAATGCTTCAGGCCGTAGTGACGATCTTTTTGGCTCGAGACCAGAGGGCTCCTCGGGCGGCAGATATGATCCATTATTTGATGCGGATCTATTTTCAACAAAATAAATTCAGCCAAATTTTTCTTCTTATTGAAACAGCCCGGGAAAAAGGCTTTTTGACTCCGCAGATGCTTGAGCTTGCCGGATTAATTTATAATAATTCAGGTGAATATGACAAAGTGATCGCTGTGAACAAAGAAGCATTGACGATAGATCCTAATCTATTTAATCGAGCCAAGAATTTATCAAATATTGCGTCAATATATTTGCACTTAAAGAACCCTGATGAGGCGCTTGTCAATGTGCGGGAAGCTATTTCTCTGGATCCTGATCACGGCATGCATTACGCGGTCTTGGGAGCGATCTATTATGAGACGAACAATATCCCGGAAGCTTGGGAGGCTTATCAAAAAGCGGTGGATATAGGATATGAAAGGATATCTTTGCGGATAAATCGAATAAATCTTCTTTTGAAATACCGAAAAGATTTTCCAGAGGAACGATATCCTTTCTCAATGGAATTAGATGCGTTGATCGCGATCGATGATCCAAAAGAAAGCAAGAAACGATTCCGTGAGTTAAGCAGTGAATCAAGAAGATCCTATATACAGCCGTTAAGAGATTGGCTGTATGGATATTTAAAAGAAATGCCTAAGGTTAAAGTTGGGAAGAAAAATCGTCCGGATCCCCGTTATTTAGCTTTTGAAGAATCTCTTTCTCGAAAGTTTGACCTTGTGACGTTTATCCTTTCCGGGTTTGCTGATGAAGAGGCGTTGGCATTTTTGGAAGAGATCAGAGCATTATCGATCGTTAATGAGGCTCCTATGTTTAAATCGTTAAAAGATGAGCTGTTAATGAATTTTGATGCGGTGTCTCCTGCTGTTATAAGACAACAAGAATTGAAGCATCAAGAACAGAAAAAACGGGAAGAACTTTTACTGATCGAACAAGAGGTTTCGCAGCGCATGGGTCTTATTGTCGGGGAATATAGACGTAAAAAAGGAAGATCAAGATCTGATGCTTCCACGAAAGGGCTTTTTGATCGTATGCAGAGCGCATTACAAGACTTGATCATCGGCCTTTTCGAGCGGGAAGATGACAATGTTTCTGGGGAGGAATTTGATGCGCTTTGTACTAGAATGGCCGACCGTTCTGAGTATTTACTTTTTGAAACTTTTCCGGAGATCGAAGAAGAGATCTTGGCCGGTCAAAAAAGATCAGCGAAGTCCGGCTTGAAACCTTCTGTTTTGGATCGAGACCATGCGGTTAAGAGTGAACCTAAACATTATGACAATGGAGATCATAACATAGCATCTATTTTGACCTTTTTGAATATTGCCATAAAGATCTTCAATGAAATTGAAAGTGCTCAATTGGCGAGCCAATTAGCTAAAGATCATGATCTGAATTTAAGGAAGAGTTTCTATCATCATGAAAGTTTTCATTATGGCGAAGAAGAATATGGGTTTGAGCAATGGTGGGGGAATGTTACGCTTGGTGATGGCTCTATTAAAAGCCCGATTATGTTTATCCGCGTTGGACATATGTTTTTTATGAGCCCATATTTTTATGAGCAATTAAGTGAAGATCGGAAAAGGGAGTTAGGCGGCAATGTCATTCTTCTTAATAATGTATCAAAGAATATTTTAACAGTTAATGCGGAATTAGCCTCGCATAGTATTTTAGCCATCGCACAGCTTATGCATCAGGATGTTCAGGGGATGCAGATCATTGATTTTGGTGCAGACACAGGAATTTTATCTTTATTAGTTTTAAGGCAAGGGGCTCAGTTTGTTGAATTAATTGAACAGAATGAAGCTTCTATAACCGCTGCGCGGGAGAATTTAGAAGTTAATGGTTTTATTGAGGGTAAGGATTTTAGTTTGATCCATAAAGATTTGACGGATTTTAAGAATATTATCCCTCAGCTTCAACCATCTTTTCGGAGAACAGGATTAATTATAAACTTGGGTTATGCTAAGTATACGGTGGAAAATAAAAACATCATTCATGTTATTCCATCTTTAACAGAGTTAGGTTATTCCATCGATCTTATTGTTCTGGCCGGATATGTGCAGGGTATGCTTTTAGCCGGACCACCTTCAGAGAGCGGGCTTCCGTCGCTATATAGTCCATTAGGCAAAGATCAAGAAACATTAGCGGGTTGGAATTTACTATTTGATCCGATAATTGCTTTTTATGTGCGTGAATTTACAGATGACCCATATATGGAAGAGAATGATTCCAGAGCGCAAGCTTTTGCAGCTAGAGTCCAGGATCCGGAAAGTGACAATCCCTCTTCGATCAATGATCGTTCAGTTAATGGATTTTCAAGTCATCATGTTGATCACGAGATCGCGCGTTTTGGGGAAGGGGATGTTCAGGGAGGGCTAAATAATATTTTAGCCAATGGCATCGTCCTTCCTTTAGCGATGAGAAGAGGCATGTGGGATGTGTTTGATCGCGGCATTATCCTGGCAGGCCAAAGTGTGGGTAGATCCGAAGGATTGATCCGCGAGTTGATTGACCATCGCATCCGTGATCACAAGTTGTGTATTACCCAGGCGCCTTTCGGTTGGGATATCGGTGCTGCGATCGGATTGTTAGGTTCAAAAAAGACTCCTGTTATGATCGTGCCTACTGATGCCACCGCCGAAGACATCGCTCATGAGATCCGTAATATTTTGTTTGGGACGACGCATCAGGAGAATGAAGCAATTGAAAGAGCTCGCGGCAACGTGGCATTATTATCTGTTGAGATCAGGGAGAAAATTCATGATGGCTTATCGGGGAAAACTCTAAAGATCTGGGATCGGTCAATTCAAGGGGAAAAATTAGTTGGTTATTTTCCAACTGTTAGCGGGTGGAGAAGGAGATTGTTAAGCAAATTTTTTATTTCTCCAATATCCATTTCCATTTTTGCGAGCTTACCGTGGATCTTGGTGATTTCGTCTTTTGAGCGGTTACTGTCCCAGCCCATCGTAAAAAACGTATCGGCGTTCTTAGCGTTCATGCCGATACTCGTGTCTAATTTATCTTCTAGCGCTGTTAACTTTCTGTCGAGTGATTTAAATCTATTTTCGTCGATGAATGTTTCAATATTTTTATTTTTCATAATGATGTTTCCTCTCGGATTATTGG
>CAYGEE010000028.1:0-22536 GCA_964348765.1 uncultured Planctomycetales bacterium
CATCTATCTCTGCTGATCGCGTCATCAAGATCGCAGATAGCTCTTTTGGTAGCACAAAAGTAACGAAAATTAGAAATGCACATCCTCAAGATGCTGGTTCTGTAAGTGCCGGCAGTCTTGTTTCCAATAGAGTTCTAAGTGTACGTCCTTTAACAAATGCAGTTCTTGGATTGTCTCTCCCAGAGGCAGAAAAAAGATCCAAGAGCCAAAGCATTTTGTCTGTCTTTTCGTCTATCAATTCAAAACAATTAAATTTAACTTTAACCAACACTAAACGCGTTGTTCGTGAAGCGTCGTTCGTGAAGCGTGAAGCGCTTCACGCTCCACGCTTCACGCTTCACGCACAAAGCCACGGAGGTGTGTCATGGTATGTATCAACACCAACAACAGAAAACACAACGAACAGATCGAAGTCACACATTACGTCGAAGTTCCACGCTGCAATTGCCTTTTTGTCACCGCTCATGAGAAGAGCACAAAGAAAACTAAGGTCTATCTCTACTTCCTTAAAGACGGCCGGATCTACCGCCGTAACGGCCTTGGTTCGACATGGGAAGACGAACGTCGCGTCGATGTTCAAGAAGCTATCTTCCGCGCGTACGTTGCCACGAACATTCCGCATTACACCACCAACAGCATCAGCTTCCTTAATTAATACTGGCATTGTCAGATCGTTCATTGCGGCTGTGATCTTCTTTGTCACATTAACAGCCGCAGTTCCGGCGGGAGCTAGAGATATTATGACAATGATCGGCATGGATCATGGGGCCGGGATCAAAATACGGGTGATCTTATTTGTGGCTGTTTATTTAGGTGCCGAAGTATTAACAGCTTTAGCTGTCGCGGTTCAATTGGTTGTGAATGTTATTCTAGGAAGTAAATATCATGTTTCTCGCGATAAATTCTTCTTCCCGATCATTACGGTTATTGTTGGGATGATCCAAGTTCTAGGATTACCGTTAGAGATCGATCGTGCTTATGCGCAAAATCTTTTAGATACAACAACAGTAGCCGCTCTGATCTTGTCTTTTACGAGCATCGCAGAAAAGACAAGAATGCCGCAAGTTATCAAGGCAACGGCAGCGGCTTGGGGCATTTTAACTGCGCTTGAATTCGCTTCCGGATTCATCAATTCGATGGACACGAACTTGCCTCATTTAACATTTGATTGGATGGATATTGTTGTCTATGCCATTGGGGCTGTTATTTTTGTTTCGTTCGTTCAGATCGATCACATTGTTTTCGGCGGGAAACAAAAAAGAACATTCCATCTTCCTAAATTCAAACGTGATCATTCAGGTCGCCGGTCAAGTAAGATCAAGGCCGGATCGATCCTCGGTGGGCAGTATCGACGATCTATTATTCCTATCATTTTAACTGTCGCAAGCGGTTTGGCAGTAACCTCCGGAAGATCTGTTGCTCAGGAGATGGTTTCCAATAATGTTTCTAATATTGCGCACAATGATGTCGGAAGTGTCCTTCTCTTTATTGCCGTGCTTATTTTAGTTTTCGGGGCCATTGCGGATAATTCAAAAGGATCATCACCATCTGAAATGAAAGACCTGAAGATCCTTCGACGTATCAGTAAATCTTTACAACGTGCGGCTAAGAAAAAAGAAGCGTTGATCGTTGATGATGCTTATTTAGCGAATATTTTGAAGTCCATCTATGATGAAGAAGCAGGGTCTTATGATCAGGTTGTTCTGATGAAGTTATTAGAACATTTGAATACATTAGTTACAGTAGTCGATGAGGAAATATCCGGTCGTCGGCAAGCATTCGCTTCTAATCCAGCTCTTGCTTATGGTCAAACAGGTCATAATCCTTATTTAGTCAGAGACCTTGAGAAGGCTTATTTCAATGATTATATTCTTACTAGATCAACGCTGATCGATCTTGTTGAGATCATTGTTGCGATTGAAAATCTTTTGCAGGGTGAAGAAATCGGTGTTGAGGCAAAGATTGCAGAGAATGAAGAGGGTGATCTCTTCGCAGATTTTGAAGATGAGGATATTAAACCAGCCTTTTTAACGCGTTTTCGTTCATTCTGGATGGGATCACCAAGGCGAGTCGGTGTGACGATGGGAATTTTTGGCGGGTTATATTTCTTCTTGGGTCTAGCAGCTCCGTCGACAGTTCATGCCTCGCCAATACCTGCCGGACCTCATTCTTTAAATGGGAATTTTATTCCAGCGCATCCTCCGGTTTTTGTTCATCAGCCTATTCCATCCTATGACGCTCCGACGTTAAGCGCGCCGCAGGCAGTTAAAGATATCGTTGGACAGGCGTTTAATGAAGGCATTCTTAAAGATCAGCGCAAATTTAATAATGATATTAATAAAACAACGGCGGATATTGATTCGTTACGCGCGGACAGTTTGGCAACAGAAAAAGATATTCACGACGGCCAAGTTCAGACGAAGGCTGATCCGAAGGCGGGCGAGTTAAATATTCAATTGACCTCCAATGGCGCTTTTGGCGATCCTCGTCAAGGGCATACGCATCAGGGAATTGATATTGTCGCGCCGGTCAATACGCAAGTCAACGCGGCCTTAGGCGGGAAGGTTGTTTATGCCGTGAGCCCTGCCGCCGGCGACGAAACGGGTTACGGCGGGTTCGTGACGGTCGAAACGGTTCTAAATGATTCTACGACGGTGCGCACGGTTTACGCTCACTTAGATGAAGTAGATCTTCGCTTAAACAACGGAGACAAGATCCAAGCCGGACAGCGCCTCGGATTAAGCGGGACGACGGGTAATGCTTATAACACAGCCTGTCCGCATATCCATTTTGAATTGCAGGTTTACAGCAAGAACGAAAATAAATTCATTGCCGTCGATCCAGCCAAATATTTCAAAGGCGTCAAAACCGAAACAGCCGTTCAAACACCGGCGGCAGGAACAGCGATCGCGGCAAATAATAATATTAAAAAGACGATCCATTTTGCTCCAGACGCCTTCGCGATCCCTGCGGGTGCTGGAGTGCATGAGAATCGGATCGTTGCGGGGCCGTCAAGTAAGAGCATTGTTAGCGGCCATGCTGATCACGCATTCAACGGAAACACAAATGTGAATGTTATCGCTTCCGGCGCTGTTTTAAGCCAGAACGTCAATGTTAAAACAAGATTGACCAATGCAAGGACAAATTTAACGAATACGATGAATTTCAATGCGGATCAGATCAGCTCCTACAATACAGGCATTTTCGATATTTCAAAATCGATCCGTCTTCAGTATGCGTTGCATACATTTGGCAGAACGTATTCTGATACGACTATCAAACAGTCGTGGTTAGTGAATAAACTTGTTTTGAACCCGACGGTAACTTGGGGTAGTACAGAATTAAGGCCGACGGCGTTCTTAGGTTCTCAAAACCTTCCTCAATATACGTTCGGCGCTGTCAGCCGGACGTCTCTGGGAACTCTTCGTGCGTATGTTCCGAATGTTAGAAATATTAGTTTTGATGAAATGGAAGCGTCGTTGGAAACAACGCACGGAACATCGTATGGCGTGGTTTCTAAGAAATCCGGCATTCATAATCCGTTACGGACAGAGATGGGAACAAGCAAACAGATCAACTCTTCTGTGACGGTTGACGGAAATGTTAGCGGCCATTTCGAGGATCTCGCACGGGCTGATGTCAGGGCGCATTTCGGTGTGGCCGCGAAAGAAGGATCAACAACAGCTTCTTTTGGCATTGATGATCTTGGAAATAGAAGGCCAGCGACGGGTTATTTTGACATCTTGCATCATTCGCTTTTGGCGAACGGCAGAGTTGGGGCAGACGGATATCAGTTCGGAGCAGGGAATAATTTTGGCCCGCGATCTAATGTTTATGTGTCCGCTGCCGGGACAGATTCTTTGGAAAAAGTCAGCGTCAGAGGCCAGCTGGGTGCGGCGGTTCTGACATATTCACATTATTTCTCTGGATCAGATCTTTTTGATCTGATTGTTGTCCAGTCTAATGGCGATGGCGTGACCGGCGGGGCGGCTTGGGATAAGGGTAAGATCTCCGACGGGCATTTAAAGGCGCAGAAAGGCCTTTTTGAAGCTGTTGTCGGAGCAAGAAAAGTTACGGACCCTAATGCGGTCGATCCTAAACATGCCGAACATTTTGAATATTACGGGGCTGTTGGAGTTAATATCCGTGCGATGGGCGGCGATCTGATGAATTTATTCTCACGGAGCCCATCTATACATAAATTAGCGCATGTCCCGTCGAGCGTTCAAACGTCCTTATCTCAGCAGATCGACCGCAGTGAGATCATTAAGGCTGGAACAGAGGCGTGGCAGAAACTTTTAAACGCTCAGCCGCCGGTCGTTGATATTACAAGCACCGCCGAATTTACGAGTCCTGCACAATTATCTTATTGGTCGCAGGCCTTGTCGGATGTTATCTCTACAACTTCTCCTCAGGATTCTTATGAAGTCAGCATTCTTTTAGGCGAAGGCATTACGGATCCTAGCAAATTAACGCCAGAACAGCGTGCGTTCCGCGATGGTTCAAACAGCGATTTAGACGGCGTTGATGACGGCGGCGACTGGTTCAAGATCCCCGGAACGAATAAATACCATCCGAGCGTTTACAGCTATGCGTATACGATCGCAAGCCGATATATTGGACTTAATTCTTATAATGATGAACTTACCTGGCCGACGGCTCAAGCGTTCTTAAAAGATTATGCCCGTTTATTTAAGCTTATTGATATTGACGGCAAAGATCCAAATCATTATTTACGCGTGAGCCAGGATCTGCCTAAAGTCGGTTATGGCTTTAGTCGGGCTAATCGCATTGAAACAAGCTTCCGTCTGGCTAAGCCGGAAACAATGGATGTCCTCTGGTCCTATGTCCGTCCTGATTTTGATCCGGCGGTCCATAAATATTTAACAGATATGGATGCGGTCTATCGGGATATTACGGTTGTCGCCAAGCTTGCTTTATCACCGGTCGGTTCTGAATATCGCACGACCCTGACGACCCTTTACCCTGCTTCTACTAAAGAATGGGCGCTTCCGCTCCACAAACATAAGGTTTTCGCAAAATTATTGACGCAAATCGCGCAGAATTTGATCAATTCGACCCGCACGACAGGTTTACGGTATGAGGATCCATCGAAATCTAGGATTCTTATCTCGTATCCGCTGGTGTTCACGGAATTATCGGACCTTATGAAAGTTTATCGGAATTATTTCGACGTTATCACGGATCCAGTAGCCTATCCGGACCTTCTATTCAAATTTCCGGAAATTAATAAAGGTGATTATAAGGGAAAAAATAATTTTGATGAAAATCCATATCTTTCTTTCTATCTCGGAACAGAAGAACAGGGCATCGCGATCGGGCCAAGAACAACAGAGCATGTCCGCGCTTATAATATTTTTAGAGGCGCTTGGGATGACCTGCCGTACGAACCGATCCGTAATCCGTTGATCGATATCGGGGATGTGAAAGAAGATCTGAGAAATTATCGTAATATCTGGCAAGAAGGGGCTGTCAAGGGCGGATACTTATCGACGCTATTCTATAAGCTTATTCCTGGTGTCGAGGGAGATTCATTAAGTCTTACGAATGATGTTCACCGCTCGATCGTGACGGGGATCGTGAAGCAGGCCAAGCTGACTTCCGGTCATCGTCAGCTGGTCACGATCCAGTCGTTAAATCGCAAAACGGGAGAATTAAAGACTGAATATAAAGCTCCGACGAAGACGATGACAGAAGTCGTTGATTTCATGAAGAAATTAAGCCAGATCCGTCATGATCAGGGAGATGTCATTCTACAGCAAGAACATTATGATATTATTAATCGAGAGGCAGACCGCGGGAAGTTCTATCAGAAGCTTATCGAGCTTGCTAACGGCGGGTCGAATTCTTACATCTTTAATCTTGATACGGCCTGGCGAAAAGTTATTACTGATCCTTTAGCCGTTCCGGCAAGATTCCAGAGGGCATGGGATATGGTTATTTCTGATCCTGATCTCTTAAAGGCCTTTGCCCGCTTTGCTCAGCTGCCGGATGCGAAGATCAATTTAGATAATCCGTCGGAACAAGACCTTATTTTCATTCAGGCTTTAACGGATTTCATTTTAGAAATGAAACCGGGATACCGAGAGATCCTGGCCCCGAACGGCCAATATAGTTTCGCCTTAAGATTCCAGGATGAAACGGATCTTTTGCGCGCAATCCGCAACATGAAAGAACTTTTCCGCCTGATCGACGGGAATCCGACCCTCAGGGATATGTTAACGCAAGGCTTCGGGATCGAAGGATATAAAGGGTCCCGCGCGATCGACATGCAGCGCTGGTCGAATTTGATCAGCATGATCGACTTCACGAAGCCGGGCGCGATCCATAGCGCGCAATCGTTATATGCCTTATTAAAACAACTTCCGGCGGCTGTTGTTCAGGCTCAAGCTGATTTAAACCATCCGATCGATATCTTGCACAATCAGGAAGATCTTCGCATCGCGATGATCGATGCCGGCAATGCGCTTAATCCGACTGTGATTGGCAACGAAGTTGTCGTTCGTCATTTTAATGGAAGCTTAGATCAATCCGTCGGGCTTTTAGATAACTTCCAGATCTCGAACTCAGGTGTTGTTCTTATCGCGGGGACAAATATCGCGGTTTCACAGGATACGACATTAGCCCGCGAGGTTGCTAACAACCGCATGTTTGTGAAGATCGGTTATTTGGAAGACGGCTGGCTGGATGTGAAGACGGGGTTAGTTTCCGGAAAAGTCAATCAGGAAGAAATCCGGATCGTGGAATTATCGACGGGTGCCACGTTAAATACGATGGAATATTTCAACGGCGGGACAAGAATGAAATATGGCATCAATCATTACAATGGGAAATTCTCGCAAGTCATCCCGCAATGGGCCGGGCGCGACATTAGTTATAAATGGAACCGAATCCCAAGCTCAGGTGAGATTTGGGATGTTGATGTGAAGACGGGCGTCGGAACACTATTTGCAACATTTGTGACGACGGATGTGACGGCGGATGTGTTAACGCAGGAATGGACGATCTATGATCCGAACGGCGAGATCAAAACAAAAGAGATCCGTTATTACGATCTTAATACAACGACCGGCCGGTTCTTAAGCAGTGGAAACATTTATTCACATGAGACCGTTACTGCCGATAAAGACAAGGTTTCAGGGCCGTTTAATCTTGTGACTGTCAAGAAAGATTCGCTTGGCAATATCCTTGAAACAACGACGCTGACAACGAAGAGAGGTTCCAACGGGCAAGATTATCCAGTCAAAGACGAAAATGGATTATTGTTAGCAACTGTTCAAAATTCTATCGGCACATTCCACGTGAAGATCCATCCGCAATTAGAGATCATTACTGAAAAGATCGACGACGCGACCGGCGCGGTCACGAAAAATTTTGACCTTCATATGGGCGTTGCGGATAGTTCAACATATGAGCTTGGTAAATTCGTGTCGACGGCTCGACGTCAAGGCAATGAAAGTATTGTTCGCGACAATATCGGCGGGCGTTATTTAGATGTTTACAATCAGCATACGGGAGCGTTCGAGCAAAGAACGGATGAACGAAATGGATTTGTGAGCACAGTCTTAGGAAGCAAAGCCGGGATCGATACGTTAACGCTGACAAAAGATCCGAAATCAGCGTATGGATCACAAGATCTTATCACAGGAGTTTCTCCAAGTGCCTTAACAGGCATCCGCAGCGATTATTTAACAGAACAGAACATCACGATCGATCCGCATACCGGGGCTGTTGTGAATGAACATACGGATGAAACAAATACTAATTACAGCGATCTCGTCGGATACAAAGCGTTAAGCGCGGATAAAACAACGGTTACATTGGTCAAGGACACAACTGGTGCCAAAGTTTGGGTGTCGGCCAATGAAATGATCAGAACACAAGCTGTCAATGGTTTGCCGGTGATCAGTCAATTAACGGATGTCAATGGCAACACACTCGACGGATATTTAGAGAATGTTCAAGGAATGGTCCGTTTAGCAAGCATTGGTAGATCTAATTCACAATACACAAGAACGATCGGTCGCGCGTTGGACGGTCGTCCGGTCGAAAGCCATGAAATGTTAAACGGTGACCGCATCGATGTCCGTAACGGCGGCTGGATCGATCAGGTTACCGGCAGCTGGGAAAAATATATTAATGGAACGATTGCTGAAGTTGGCACGCTTCGTAAACGCTTAGACGGATTATTCTTGACGGTTTTAGTTGAAGTTAACGGAGAATCTCGTCGAGCGTTGGTCGCTGATGTCGTTGATCCGGTCCACGCGGCACGAAAGGTTGTTTATATCGATGTGAAAACCGGCGCAGAATTAGCCGTTGCCAAAACACCGGAAGATATCGCGGCGCTTCGCGCCTGGGGGCTTGGGATCTATCGTGACGGGAACATCTTTTCCGGCCGCGCGACGATCGGTTTAACCGAAGAACAATTCAACCTCGCCAAAGAGATCCGTTTCTTAAAAGCTGAACAATTAAGAGCTGCAAAGATCTTTGTTGAAACGGATAAGAAAGATCACGCGAAGAAATTAGGCTGGTATTACACGCCGATCGTCGTTAATGGCGTTACGGTCCATGATTATCTAAGTAAACCCAACGGCACAGCCCTTGTGATCCTGCCCGGTGCATTTAAAGGTGCCGCCGACAGCCAATATCCGATCAGCATCGTTCCGGGGTTAAAAGCGATCGAGCAAAGCATTGCGATGAAGAGTGGTTTTGGAGTTATTCGCGCTAAAAGCGGCAATATTGTTTTAAATGAATCAATTATCGATAATCAAGCCCGTAGTAAAAATGGCGGATTCAGCATTGTTCCAACGGGTGGAAAGAATTCGGACGGAAGCAAACAAGTTCGCTTGGTGTCGGTTTCTAAGGGTGAAAAAGCAACTGTTGAATTAGGTTTAAAAGGGCTTGAATATTTACGTAAGATTTCCGAAGAAGGATATTTAGTTATTGATCGTAAATCCGGCGAATCTTACTTAGTCACACCGCAGGAATTAATGAAGAATAAAGAAGCGTTAAAGAAAGCTAACGTTTTGGTTGAACGCAATATCTTTGGCGTAACAACGTTACGTATTTCTTTAACCGGCAATGAAGTTGAAAAAGTTCACAATAATTCTTTCTCTTCTATCTATACATTAAATCAAAACGGTACATTTGATGCTAATAATCCGGTCGCTTTAGCAATCAAGAGATCTTCGATTGTTGTTGATGATAAAAAATTTGATGTTATTGAACGCATCGGAACCAATCCTCGAATTTACGGAGTTAATCATGCAACGGGTGAAGAAGGCTTGAGATATTATCCGATTTTAGGCGGCAAGACTGTTGAAGTTAGCGGGCAATCATATGTTGTCGGTGGAACAGTTGTTTACGTCTTTGAAAATACGCTAAAGACTAATGTTTTGGATGATTCGATTAAGAGAAAATTGGGTTATAGCGGGCAGGAGTCGATGAATCGTATTTACTATTTTGGTGATAAGAATCAAAAATATGAGCCGTTGCCTCAATTGGGTGTTTATGGTTATGCCGTTAGAGCTAGCAAACAGATTGTATATAACCCTTGGACATTATATGACGAGATTACTAAAGATGGGTCTTTGGTTACAACTCGTGGTTTTGATGAACAGGGTGAATTAAGAGGCAAGGTTGATAAGTTGCGTGAAAATGACACTGATTACTTGGTGGAAATTACTCCGAAGATTAAAAATGGTGTTCCTGGGGACTTAATCCCTGATCGCAGCACGTATATTGCTAAACAAGATAAAACACGATTTGTCTATACTGACAGGGACTTGGTTATCCGATCTTATAATGAACGAGAGTTTGTATTGAATATGAATGGAGAGATTAAGGGCTTAGATACTTTATTTAATGATCTAAGCTTTATTCCTAAAGAACTTCGCCCACAAGCTCAACAAAAGTTAGAAAAAGGTTTAAGAGAAATTGCCCGATCAATGGGCCAGGCAAGCGGCACAATTGTTATCGCAAAAATGCGCACGGAAATTACCGGTGATGGAACTCGATATTATTATCGCGTTAAAGGCGATCAATTTGCCCGAATTCTGGCTTTCGTTTCAGGTAATGAAAAGCCAACCGCTTTGATTAATGTTCAGTGGAAAGAAGAAAGTCCAACTTTGGGCTACGAGTTTACTCATGATGGGCAAATGTTTATGGATATTACTTCTCCAGGAGTTTTTAGATGGCAACAGATTCTAGCAAGATTTGGCATCAATCCAGAGTTGTTAGGAGAACACAGGAAAGATGCTTACATTTTTAAGCACAAACAATTTGTTGATGTTAAGCGCTTCTGGCTTGTCAATCACGATGAAAGTAAGCCGGTATTGGTCCTAGAGCGATTTATAGGTAAAAACGATAGTTATGTTCGTGATGCGGTAAAGGTAGATCGTGGTGCTGTACGATTTATGATTTATAACCATGAGGTTAATGGTATTAAAGTTCCTTTTGGAGTTGTTTCTGGTGAGGTGGCGATTGATCCGGGTATACAAAGAGTTATCCGCAAAACTCAATTCGACCATGCTGATATGAAGAAGAATGAATATATCTATTGGGCATATTATGAATATCGCGATGGGCAAGAATTTAAGAATAGAGATATTCATATTGGTTTTAATTTTAAAACCAATGAATCGTGGGAATATTATAAAGATGAAGAATGGAAATTATATAGTACTGACGTCTTTCCTTTACGTGTTATGCATGTAAATGGTGATGGCAAGGAAGAAATTGTTGGATATTTTACCACACATATTCTTCCTGGGGCTAATGGTCACTACCGAATGATGCACAAAGAAACATTATTAACATTCACGACTTCGTATGGTCCAGCTAGCCGATATTATGAAGATAATAAGCTTAAAGTCATTGTTGAAGATCAAGATATGGCTCCAGGACTTCGCCGAACACCATTTATTAAGACCAGGTTTATTCAATATAATCCTTTTGAGAATCCATTGAGTGAGAAATATAAAAACAGCCATGTAAGTGGGCTTATTGAAAGGATTACTGGAAGAACCAATCATCAAAAAACAATTAGCGATCAGATTCTTGAAGTTGAAAATAAAGGTGATTCTATACAATTTAATCAAAATACAGATAAAAACAATTTGGGCTTCCCAGTCTATATGGATATGGAGAAAAGAATATTGCAGTTTGTTCCATTTTTGATTTTTTCTCCTATTTTATTAACATTAATCTTTATGGTTTATGGATGGAAGCGATTTACGAGAGAGGTACGTCGTAATATTAATTTTACGAAGTTTGAATGGTTAAAAAAGAAGTATGGTTATGATTTAGCCAAAAGGATTGTCTTTATTCGCGAACAGGCGGGTTTGATCATTCTTCCAGTTAACAATCCCGGCAAAGAAAATAAAAAGAAGTTCATCCGAGCTTATTTAGCTGCTAAGGGAATGCAATATGACCAGGTTACAGAAGAGATGAAAAGATTTAGCGGTAAAGATATTAAGACATTAATGAAGGAAGCAAACGATCAGTTTGTTCGTTATTATTTATCAGCATATAATTTGACCGAAGAAGCTGTTGAATGCTTGTTGGAAGAATATAACTCCGGGATGATCGAGATGACCGATAAGGATGTTGATCCTACAGCTTATCCGGAAGCACTGGAGTTTGATATTGTTGCAGATAATCCTAGCCTAACAGCCAGTAATTTTAGAAGAGTAATCGATAATGAAGTAAATCCAAAGAATGGTCATGGTTATCCTAAAGCTATTGTTATGAATGAAATTTTAAATAGCGGTTTAGTTTCAGATGATGTTCTTGGTGGCATAATATTGAAACTAAATGGCAGAAAATTAGGCCTGGCCATGCTTTGGGTGAGAATTGTTAAACAATTGTCCATTTATGTCGAGAATAAAGTTTTGGAAGAAATTAAGCAAGGTAATTTTGTGAATCTTGATAAATTACCAGCAACTCCTCAAGTCCGCATGCTTCGATCGATACGCGACAATAACCGCGTTAACGATACGGATATTGTTGCTTTCGCTCAAAATCGTAGATGGTTCCCGGCATTCGTAGATTTACTCTTGCGTAATAAGGTTATCCGTCCGGTTATTAATGATGTCAGCTCAAGGACGATCAATATAAAAGAGCGTTATTTGGAGTTGTTTACTAATTCAATTTATGCGGAAGTTCGTCGCGATTTGTTCGTTAATCCCAATCTTTTATCGCAGCTGGGAACAACAGGTGATATTATTTATAGACCATATCCTTTGAACATATCCACCGACTCTACTTCGTTAGTTCAGACGATTGTCTTTACGCTTTTAGCGATGAATTATTCTCAAACTGAAGGTAAATCGCTTGGTACTTATGCTATTTTACGTCCAATGGCAATGTATTTGGCGATTCACATACGGAATTATTTAGTCCAAAATAGAAGAAATTCAGATGGTGATGCACAAATTGTTGAATATATTGAGGGTTATGTTCATTATTTTAGAAGTATCGTTGATCAAGAACGAAAGAATTTGGATAAGATCTCAAAAAGAGATATGACTAAAGCTCATTCAACGCGGATTTATAACGTCTTTACCGACCAAGAAATCTATGATTTATTTGAAGCTTTGATTCAGCACAATGAAGAATTTATGAAAATATTAAATAAGAATGAAGAGGCTGCCGAAGAATTAATTGCGCGCGACTTTACCAATGATATTGACACGTTAAATAAAGCTACTCTTGAATTATTTGGCAAAACACATAAAACAGCAACGGAGGCCGATAGGGGCACGGAAAAGACTTTCAGCCATTTTAAGCGTATCTATAAATTTTATTTCAATCCGAAGGAATTTCAGCAAATAAGTATTTTTAATAAACCGTATGGTTTTATTCCTTATTTGATATTAGCTGTTGGATTAGGTGGATTATTTTTCGTGCCTTCTTCAATATTGATCAAGCTTCTTGTGACTATGGTATGGATAGCCAGAATCCCGATAGAATTTAGCCGAGGCTCGGTTGGCTTAATTGTTCTTTATAAACGAATATATGGATTCTATTTTAGATATAAAGAATTCTGGGGCATGAGTAGTTTAAAACGCATCATTGCCGGTTCGATAATAGTCATTGGCGGGGTAGGAATTTACTTCGTCCACATTCCGTTCGGGGTGCAAGTTTTTATTACGGCAGCACTTATTACTACTGTACCCATTATGTTTGGCCATGCTTCTTCCACCAAAGAGAAATTCTTCTGGTCTTCAATTTATCTTTGGTCTACGGCTTATGTATTCGGTCTAATCGTTCACCATGTCTTCTGGAAATTTGCTTTAATTTCAATGAGTTGGGGATCTTTGATTACGGCCTTGTTGGTCCTTTTAACTTATGTTCCTACTTTAAATTCTGTATATCATTTGCATGTCGGTTTACGCAGCTGGGCTGTTTTAGATAGTGAATTATGGAGCAAGACAGCTAAATCAATGGTTAATATTGGGATTTTTGATCCTTCGCGTCTTAATCGAAAGAAATATTGGTCAAACTTATATAAGAAATTTATTAAAGAATTCGTTGATGTGGAAGATCGCTTTATGCCTTTGTTAGATAACGGGCAATCAATTATTAGTTATTTAATAAAAGTTGTTACGGATATGGATAATCGCGGGTTTATGAACCCTGTAGAATATAAAGGCTGGATAGCCGCGTTAATAGATGCTGCAGATAATAAGTTTGAGAAAGAATTCCCAATGCTTGAATCGCGCATCGGGCACGATATTCTTTATATGACATTTTTTACCCTGTCGCAAAGAAAGCCTCGTGCTGACGCATATGCTCTTATTCAGCCGAACTCATCGCATTTACAAGGCCCGGCCGAGTTATTCATGCATTCTTTTGTTAATTCAATTTTTCGCGGGTCATTATCTAACATTCCGGGATCAAGCTATACCTTTGCCGGATTTATAGCGCGAACGAATAATGTTGAATGGAATAATATGATCGATAAGTTTATTGAAGATAAGAATATTCCTAAGGATAGCAATATTATTGATCAGTTAAGAAACGTAAATGAAATGCATGATATGGCCAACATTATATTTAATGGGAATTCTTCTTTGGATATTATTCAAAAGAATGAACTTTCTAAACGAATTCTTGATTGGCTCGATGAAATTCGCCCCAGCAATAAAGCTGCAATTGAACAAATGGGTCGCCAGGTTTTTGAACAACATATTTATATTAGTTCTGAGCTGGGTGATTTGGAATATCATGATGCTGTTCATGAACTTTCACATTTGTTCACTTCACCAAAATTAGCTTTTGATGCGCCAAGAATCCCAGGGCACAAGGTGTTTTATAAAAATTATGAAGCTTATCAAGAATTGGTCGATATTCAGCTTCGTCAGATTGCCAATGTGGGTAATATTTGGGAGAAAATGGTAGAGGCAAACGAAGATAGAAAGATTATTAAAATTGAAAAATTAGATTTGTTCGTTGATGAGTTAAAAAGATTACAAGATTATTTAGATTCAAAAGATGATAAAAACGAAGAAGAAAATCGCTTGCTTCGGAAAATAGGAGAGGTGTTGGCAGAAAAGTCAGTAATTGGGTATCGTTCTTTGGATGTGGATGAATCTTTGGATGTGGATGAATGGTCTCAAGGTATTGTTGAAAAAGTTAATCAGCAAGTCATGGCAGATATTCTGATTTATGCCGAACAAAACCAAGGAAAACTTATTGAAGGTCAGTTTAAGAGTTTGTCGGAATCATGGAATTTAGTTTACCGAACAGCTTTATCATTTAAGATGGCAAAAGATAATAATGTTGAATTAGGGTTTTATAATTCGGAATTAGATAATTGTATTCCTAATAATAAAAATGGCGGGATGGGAACCAACCTTTGGTTGTTTTATCCTAAATCGGTTAACTATGACGCTCATGTAAGGACTTATTTAGGCCAAGGGATTTTCCGTATTAATTGGGCGACATTACAAGGCCGTAATCCGGACTTAGCAATTGTTAACCCGATTATGAAAATTTGGAATACGTCTAATTTAACTTTTGCTGGTACCAGTTATTATGCTATTTCACAAGAAACCTGGACGTCTGATGTTCAACGTGGTCGACGTAACATGTTAACTTTCTACGGAAAAGGGATGGGCATTCCTCAGGCTAATTTAACAATATTCTCGCCAACAGGGGAAGATTCAGCGGCGTTTTTAAATCAACAAAGAACCCAACATTTGTATCGTGCAACTCAAATTGATTGGTTTGCGATGGAATGGGGACGGCCGGCATTATTAGCTGAATCTTTGATCGGGACAGAAACACGTTATGCCTTTAACGTTACCGGTTATATTCGTGACCGCAGTCAGTATGCGGCTTTCTTGAATCCTGATCTGGGGTTTGATAAGAAGTTATCACATATCTTTTTCTGGAATCATTATTTTAACGCGATTTATTCTTTGGTGCTTTTAATCGCCGTTCAGTTCTTAGCACCATTTAGTGCCTTTGCGTTCTTAAGGTCATTTTTCTCTTTTGTCTTGATCACGGCTATCTTGATGGAGGCAGTTAATGCCAGCAATTTTGTACGGCATTTAAGATTATCTGGCAGTATTTATATAGCTACTTATTATTCAATTTTAGATATTCTGCGTACGTTTTGGTTTTATGT
This sequence comes from uncultured Planctomycetales bacterium, assembly GCA_964348765.1. GTDB lineage: Bacteria > Omnitrophota > Gorgyraeia > Zapsychrales > Zapsychraceae > CAYGEE01. The sequence goes on from CAYGEE010000028.1 coordinate 15,656, forward strand.
GCCTCTAATTCCGCATTTCTTTAAGGGGGTTTGGTTGGCCTCTAATGAATCGTTTGACTTTATTAAAACTGAAAAGCAAGCTTATTCGGGATTATGGAGCAAGGAACAACGATATGATAAAACCATGCTCTTTACTAAAGGTAAATTAGTTAATCTTCCGTTAAGCGGGATAGCTGGATTCTTCTCTTTATTAGGATATTTCTGGGGCATCTTTGTTATGAACTGGCCAGGGCTTGTTGTTAACTCCTTATATATGCTGGCAGGCATTGCGTTCTTATCAGGTATGTATCTATTTGATAACTTTACCAGCAAAGATGGTTTATTAATGACCAGAGCTACCATCAATCCTTTTGTTAATAGAGATGGTGGAAGGTATAAGAATTTTCAAGAGATCAAAGATAATTTGCAGGATGTATGGAAATATACTATTGTGCATTTCTTTAGTTCTCTTAACTTTTCATTGGGCCGCACGGTTGATTATTTAATTGTTTTGATCGATCAATGGTTTATTTATCTTACTAGAAAATCATTCATTGCGGTTGGCGCGAAAGCTCAAGGATTTAGGAATGGAATTAAATTGATTTTAAAGTCAACAAACTTTCATGATGAGACAGAAAGTAAAATAAAAAAACAATCTAGAACGATTGCCTGGCATGTTATCACAGGTTTAAAGATTTTAATTGGATTATTTGCTCCGGTTGCGGCATTTATCTTCTTTATGGTTGTTTTTAAAATGTCCTATGGTTTGGCTTTTGTGACATCCTTAGCCGTATCGATCATTGCTTTAATTATTACCGGATTCTTGAAAGGCATATTGCTTCGAGAGGATGAAGATAAGATTTATGTTGTCGCCTATAGTCTTCAATATAAATCTGATCTAAGTAAAGTAATTAATGATTCATTAAAGACAGATAGTTTTTATGAAAACATTGTTAATGATATTATAAAGAATAATGACCATGTTATATATTCTGAAATTTTAAGAAAAAAAGCTGGTAAACAACAAAAAGCGCGATGGTTTAAGTCAGCATATAAGCTAGTTTCAAGAGTTGATCCGACCTATGCTCTTAAAGAATTTATTTCTGATGAAAAGGAGATGGTGGAAGACATTCAAAGTCAGATGTCTAGTTCGAGTAATCTTATTGATCAAGGCGGAAGCAACACCACGGCTCATGCAGTTAATTTATTGACTGTATTGTGGCTTTTGGCAGGGGTAAGTGTATCTAAATTAAATCTTAGATCAGGGGATAACAGTACTATCAATGCAGGGGTTAGACAAAACCTTATTTCTCGCGCTCCACCGGCTGACGAAACACATTCTGTTATTTCTCCTTCGTCCTCTATTTCACACAATTCCTTCGAAATTGTTTCGCTTCTTAATACCATAGCCAGTTTCTTAGTTTATCGAGATCAGCTACCGCAAAAAGCTGATTTATTGCTTGTGTTGGGCACAGCTGACTTAAGAGTTCCGGTTGAGGCTTCTAGGCTTTACCATGAAGGCAAGGCTTCCAAGATCATTATTTCTGGCGGGCATGGAACACGCGTTGGTGATGGGGTTTCGCTTGATTCTGATGAACCGGAATCTATCGTCTTTAAGCGAATCATGATTGAAAATGGTGTTCCTGAAGCAGCGATCGTGGTTGAGACAGAATCGACTCATACGGGCGCTAACATCAAAAACAGCATTGAAATATTGCGCCAAATGAATTTTTATCCGCAGACAGTCATTGTTATGCAGTCACCGCTTCAGCAGCAAAGAGCTTTGGCGACGTTCATGAAAGATTTTCCGCAATTTGTAAAGAGTGTAAAAGCTTATAATTATTCTCCTTATATTCCTGAATTTAGAACCATGTCTGATTTAGAGCTTCTTCAGTCATCCAAAATTGCTTTAGGAGAAATTGAAAGGCTTCAAGCTTATGGTTCAAAAGGGACAGGTTATATTGTGGATGTTGAAGTTCCGCAAGACGTATTAAGGGCTTATGAACAGCTGAGAATATCTATTGCGAGATTAAAGGCAGAAAATGAGTTACCTGGATCAAGTAGTTTAAATATCCATATTTTATCTATAGCGATCATTGCAGTGGTAATTTTCTTACGTCAGTTAAATCTAGCTTGGGCTGTTTCTTTGGGAATTTTATCTTTTGCAAGCATGCTCACCTGGCTTTCTCTTAAGAACGGCCTCCACGAATCTTCAGATCCGCGATCAGTTTCAGCTTTAAACTCTCAGTTTGCAGCTTCCAATATTTCTTCCGCAACAGATCCTTTACATCTTTATATCGACCTTGGGACCGGGGCGGTTATTGTGATTTTGGTCTTTTTCGCGATGGGTATTCAGATCCTCAATCGGTCGACGAACAGCGCCCAGCTGTTATTTAAGAATGTTTATGTGAGTTCCATGACGGGAACATGGTTATTTTCAGGATTATTAATGCCGTTTATCGATAAAAAATTCTTGGCTCAATTTACGATCCAGAGTTTACCGTTTGTTCTAAGTAATTTGGCCTCGTTATCGTTATGGATGGTTACGACAGTTACGATTGCCTTTGTGTCGGCTAAGATCGCTGATGTTGGTTATCAATTTGTTAGAAGAATAATGTTGTCACAAAAAAGTGTTGGTCGTAATGATGTGGTTTCCGATGGTATTAAGGACAACGGCGGGGCTCAAGAGCATCAGTTTAGCGGCGTGTGGGTTGTGATCTTCGTTCTTCTTTCTTTGATCTCATCGCGAATTCGAAATTATATCAGAGAGAATAAAGAGGTTGTTCTTTTAATGGCAGCGATCGTCATGTTAGCTCATCAAGGCGCGATCGTGCCGGCGGGCGGATTGATGGTGTTGGCGGTGAATAAGACTGGCAAAGAAGAAGAGGAAAGATCAGCTGAGCGTATTCCTTCACCTAGTAATATTGAAGTTGGTAAATTTTTAGATTCAATGAACATTGTTTTGGGCAAGATAGTTGATGTTTTGGGCAGAATGAGCGAGAGAGGTTATCCCATTCATCGATATCAGAATGCTTTGCGTTTAGCTCGCAGGGGCCATGGTTTGTTGGCTCAGCAGATCGTTGCCGGCCGTTCTATCAGAGATATCAACGCCTATTTGACCAGCTGGAAAGACAAAGACGGGGCGGACAAGCTTTCTCTGCAGCCGCTGCCTAGCGTTATTGCTCAAGCTATTCTTGCTCAACGTGTTTTGTGGAAGAATGGCGAACAACTTGTATTCTCATCGATCGATGAATTTAAGTTCTGGATGGCATCCGTTCATCATGCGTATCCAAGCGCGATGTTCAAGGGCTATCTTCGTGAAGGTCAGAGAGTTAATGTGACTGTTGCTTGGAGCAATCATACTCCGAAACAGGGTAATGCCATTGTAAAGAAAATGGCCGGAGAAAAGGTTATTTTCTATATTTATCCGGATTGGGTCTTGCGGATGCTGGATGAAGAATTTGTGCGTTTTGTGACTTCAAAAGCCGAACGTATGTTTGTTGTTTCGGCTGAGGGGATGTTCCTTTTTGAGAAGAAAAATAAGAAATTAGTTAATGCTATTGCGCGAAAGATCATGAAAGCAGGTATTCATATGACCCGCGTTATGCATGAACATGGATATACGGATGAGAATGTTATCAATGACCATATTGAAGAATTTGTGCACGGGATCTTATTCGGCAATATCCATGATGGCGATGAAGAAGAGGATTTTATACAGCTCGTTGCTCAATCCGGTATTGAAATTGCTCTGATTAATTTTGACAGTACAAAAACGACCATCACTTCAAATATCTCAGCAGCTGAAATATTAAGAAGAACAGCCGTGTTAGATAGATCTGCCTGGTTAAAAGAATGGGTCCGCGCGTTTATGAATGCCAAGGGCATTCGTTCGACGGAAAATAATGATGTTGCAGTGAAAGAAGGCGATGAGCAAGATAGTCACAATTTGAGCACGTTATTGCCGATTATTGTTAGTTTATTATTTGTTTATATCTATTTTAAAAATGCTGGATTCTTAAGAAGGATCAACCTTCAGAAATCCGGCAATGTTGTTTTGGTGCCGTTATTTTGGGTGTTCGTCATTGGGTTTGGGGTTTATTTAATGAGCTTGGGATATCCACATGTTCATTCTTTGGTGAGTATCCACAATGATTTTGCTGGTTTGGGTATCGTTTTGGGGGCATTGGGATCAAAGAAGGCTTCCGATTCCATGAAGTTAAGGTTGGCCCGTATCAAGAATTCGTCAGATAAAACAGGTTTGAGCCGTGGACGAATCTCCGAGGAGGAAACAGAGTATATTGATTGGATCATCAAGCAATTGGGCCTTCCTAAAAATAAAAAGATATTTGAATTCTTTAGCGATGAGAAACCGGTTATTGCTTCAGCGTTGGTGCGCATGTATGACGGTTCTCTTCAGAGTTTGGTATTGAGAGGATTTTTAACCGAAGCACAATATACCAATTTAGTTTATTTATTGCGGTTTGATCTAGCTAATTTTTTAACTAAATTTGCCGCAACGCTTACAAATCTCGAAAGTTACAACAAAAAGCACGGGAATCTCAATCTTCGACGGGAAAACATTTTTTATATCCTGACAACGACTTTCGGGATCTCGCGCAGCATGATTGAACGCCTCAAAGATGTTGTGGCCGAGCGTCAGGCGCCGGTAGCGAAAGATCGGCGTCATCTTGTTAATTATAAATCCGTCGATCGGCTTTTAGCCGCTATGGATATTATTCAAAAATATTACAATGACACTCAATATTCCGATGCTGTCTTTAGCCTCGAACTTATTTTAAGTGGAAACGATGATACGGGATTGGAAAGTTTTAGAGAAAAAGCGGTTTTAATTAGAGAACAAAGAACAGACCCGACAAAAACACAACAGAACATATTAGTTAAAGTTGAAGAAGCCGAGGAGTTGTTACAAAAAGCTCGTGTTAAATTAATCGAAAGCCAGGTCGCGAAAGCCGAAATTCTTGTGGCGGATGGCAATGTCGAAGGTGCTATCGAGATCTTAGAATCGTTATCAACTAATTCGTTGGTAAGTGAAATATTTAACCAGTATGAACATCAAATTAATGAAGTAATGGCACGTTTACGCCAACAATTAGAAGATGCTAAACCAAAATTCGAACTTACCTTTAAAGATTTAGGTGGTGATGAAAATGTGACTGCGGAAGATTCATTCGTGCCTGCGGCCCGGCATCATCACGGGGTTTTACCCGCTACATCTAAACGGACATTGAGCCATGAAGGGGAGTTGGTTTCGTCCGATGAGTTTTCTGAACCGAATGAATATGTCGGCTTGGCCCGAGATTATGCCAGGAATAATCAATATGATGACGCCATTGAAGCGTATCAAGTGGCTTTGGATCTGTATAGGAAAATCGAAAATGATTCTATCATCCAAACCGTAAAAGCGGTAGCGCACGGCAATCATTTAACGGTTGAAAATGAATTAAAGCGGCTGCAACGACGTATTGCGGAGATGATCATTGATCTTATTGATGACTCGATGGCGAACCAGCTTGCTAATCAAGAAAAGGTGGTTTCTGGGAAGTTTAAGACATTCTTGGAATCTGCCATTAACGATAGTGATACGCCAGAACTTAGCGGTATTAGTATGGCATTACGTCAAGAAATTTATGGATCGGAAATTGTTCAAAAACACTTAAATGCAATTGAAGGGAAGTTGGAAGATAGAAAAATAGAAGTTAAGCGGCCGGCATACGTCAACGCTCAAAGAAAACGAGATTTACAGCTGAAGTTGCGCAATGCGATCAATGCAGAATTACTTTTATTAGGGCATAACACGTCGGATATCGTTTTTTCAATGTTTGATATTATTGGTGAAGACTTAAGATCAGCCAATTTAGATGATCAAATTGACGTATTATTTGACAGTTCCGCGTTTAAAGAAGCAATGGGAAAAAGTACCGCCGACCTTGATAAGCGATTGAAAAAACGATTAACCAGTAAACGCGGCTTAAGCGAAGTGGCGGCTTTCGCTATCCGCCAGAAACAGGAATTGATCGATGCCTATCAAGAATTAACCGGGCGTGAATTTGTCGTTTCCGAATCTAAAAAAGTGGCCACGGTTATTGTTAAAAAGCAAAATGGCCGAATTAATACAGCTGAGATCGTCCAAAAAGTTTTAAAAGCAATTAAGGATCAAAAGTCGAAGATCGAAAAAGAAACGACTTATGATAATTTTGTCAGCGAGATCAGATCAGCGGTCATGGGTTATTTGGTCAAAGCTGGAATGTCCGCCGGTGATGCGGAGGTTCAGTTGGATGACCTAAACGCGCTGGATGCCCAGATACGGACACAATTGGCTGAAGTTAGATCAGAGTTGGCGGCGCGTGAGTTTGTTAAGCTTGATGAGCCGGATTATTACATGACTCTAGGCGTCCGGGATGGTCCTTTGGCGAACATGCATTTTATTAACAAACAATTTTTGTCCATGCCAAGGGATATCAAGAAAACAGATAAAGTATTTAAACATTGGACGAGGTTGATAGATAAGATCAAGACTCTTACAAAATCCACCTACGATGAAAAATGGTATAAAAATCATTATTTGACCGAAACAATTTGGCAATGGAAAGTCGACGCCGGTTATGGCGTTGATGGCCTTAAGAGATCCTCCCGCCGTGACGTCAATCACCACAATACTTCTTTATTAGTTATATTTATGTTATTGGGTTCTGTGATCTTTTTCGCCCGTTGGAAAACTTCTGGCTTTTTGGGAACGAATGGTTCTGCCTCCCGTGGCGGGTTCAGAGCTGTTCCGGAATTTTCTCAACGGGTGATTAATTTAATAGGGGGTAATTTACGGAATTACTTCGGGGAAATTGCTTTCAAAATATCCAATTCCATCTTCACGAGTTTGCCGT
>CAYGEE010000029.1:0-21900 GCA_964348765.1 uncultured Planctomycetales bacterium
ACCTATAGACCATGTGAATGGCAGAAAGGACTAACTTAAACTTTTTTGTAAGGGTCGAAGAGTTTCGAGTGTTCATCGAGTGCGAACCTATCCGTCATCCTAGCAATATAATTGCAGATGATCTCATATTTATTTTTTTTAGAATATTTCTTCCCGCGCTGATAAATATCATACGGCAACTGTTCGGGATTCTCTCTGTAAACTTCAAAGATCTCCCGAATGATCCGCTGCGCTTTTTCCGTCATGCGTGCCACACGATAATGGCGATAGAATTTCTCATGCAAAAGATCCTGTAATTGCTGCCGCTGCCGCGTCATTTCAGGCGAAAAACTGATAACAAGCTTTAAAGAATTCTTAAGAAAAAAAGATTTTACATCTTTTGATGATCTAAAATTATATTTCTCTAAATTCTTCTGCGAGTGATCCAGCAGATCTTTTATTTGCATATCAATGAGCGCTCGGACGATCTGATATTTCCGGATCTTTAGATCCTGGATTTTCATAGCCTTATTCACGGAATTATAGGCCTTCGACCATAAAGCACTGGTCATGAGGTCTTCCTCAACAATGCATCCCGACGTCAAACCATCATCAATATCATGCGATAAATAGGTCAAGGAATCAGCAATGTCCACGACCTTCGCCTCAAGTGTCGGGCCTTTATTCCGATATCGAAGAACATCGCCTCTTTTATCATAAGACGTTTCATGCTTTAAAATCCCGACGATCACTTCTTCTGTTAAATTCAATCCCGAAAAATCCGGATACCGTTTCTCAAGACAAGTCACGATCTGAAAACTATGAAAATTATGATTAAAGCTTCCAAGCTTCGCTTTTTCCATAATGGCATTAAGAGCAAATTCTCCGGCGTGGCCAAAAGGAGGATGACCCAAGTCATGCGCTAAAGCGATCGCTTCAATCAAATCCTCATTCAGCTGCAGCGCCCGTCCGATCGTGCGGGCGATCTGAGCAACCTCGATCGTGTGCGTTAATCGCGTCCGATAATAATCACCTTCATGGATCACAAAAACTTGTGTTTTATATTCAAGCTTCCTGAACGCTTCACAGTGAACAATGCGATCCCGGTCACGTTGGTAACATGTCCTGATCGGATGCGCACTTTCATCGAACTCACGTCCGGCGGAATCCTGGCTTTTCATCGCGTAGGGCGCTAAGAATTTCCCTTCAAAAGCTTCAACGTCTTTTCTTGTATGCATCGATCAACTTTTCATAAAGTGCGGTTAACGATTGAGAGATCACTTTTGTTCCGGCGGTCACGGGCATAAAGTTCACATCCCCTTTCCAACGGGGAACAACATGAACATGTAAATGACCCGGGAAACCAGCTCCGGCGACCCTTCCCAGATTCATGCCGATATTGTATCCTTGCGGCTTCATGACCTGATCTAAAAGATCTTTATTTAATTCCAAAAGATCCATCAGATCATTGCGCTCTTCTTTGCTTAATTTCTTAAGATCATTCACATGCCGATTCGGAATGATCAATAAATGCCCGTTGTTGTAGGGATAAATATTCAGAACACTGTAGCTATATTTACTACGAACAAGAATGTAATTCTTTTTATCATTCTTTTCTTTAATGATCCGGCAGAAAACGCAGGCCTTATTTTCCTTAATGATCTTCGTAATATATTTGACCCGCCAAGGAGCCCACAATTTGTCCATATTACACCTTTAGATTAGTGATCTTCGCCGATATTTTTCTATTTTTGATCTCGATAATGCCGTATGTGCACTGTGTTGCCGAAATAATATCATTGGGACTTCCCGGATTCAAATATAAAACACCCGCAATGGTTTGATTGACCGCAATATGCGAATGCCCAAAGATCACAACATCAACTTTTTCTTTCCCGAATTTCTCCTGAGCAAATTCTAAAACACGCTTCGCCGGGCCCTCGCCATGATACAGGCCGAAGCGAATTCCCTCACATTCAAAGATCATCGATTCCGGCAACAACTTCCGCAAATGATCATCATCCATATTGCCAAAAACAGCCTTGAGCTCTTTTTCTTTTTTAAACTTTTCATAGTCCTTCAATGAACAGAAATCTCCCGCATGAATGATCATATCAACAGACTTAAAATCATCCCATAAGCTTTTCGGGACTTCTCTTGAATGTGTGTCAGCGACAACTCCAATTTTCATCGGACAATATAAGGCTTATCAAAAAGGGTTAATAAAACTGTCAATTCCACTTCATTCCAGATCCAAAACCGTTCACTCAAAGCTTTTAAACGAGTATTCTCGTCAATATCCGTCAGTGAAATAAGCAGGCATTTCAAAGACCTCAATCCCATCTTTTTTGCTTCAGCAAGAATCATGCTCAGATCATTTTCCCCAAAACTTTCTGTCCCCAAACAGATCAGCCAATGAGAATCATCACTGGATGCTTTGATCACATCAAAGAACATGCCGTTCTCCGTCCGTATTTTTAACGGAGTAATTTCCCGGAATGTCGGTAATTTATATTTACGCCCATTAAGATCATAAGATTCATTATCAAAGCAATTTAATAATTCTACGATCCTCGAAGAAAAATCTTTACGCGAGGTCATTTTGAAATTTTCGATCATTTTATTGAATTCTTCCCTAAATTGACGACGCTGTGCCTCGATCGAGATCTCAATATCTTTAAGCCGCCGCTGATAAACATATTTGATCCAGTAGCGGAATAATTTATCTTGAAAATGATAAGAATAACCATTCTTGACAAGAACATTCAATTCTAAAAGCCGATTTAGTTTCTGCTTCAAATAAACAGGTTTCACATCCGTTTCCAAAGAAATATCCTCAATTTTATTCTTGCCTCCGGCAACCGACATTAAAACCGAAGAAACGACTCGATTCCCTTTGCCTAAAAAAAGATCATTAAGGATCAGATCAAAATGACGGCTGATGGCTCCCCAGCGATTGAAGATCGTGTTCTCAACCGCTTGCGCTAAAAGCGGCATATAGATCTCTGACTGATTATGGATCGCGCTTAAGTTCACCAGTTCTTGACAGATCAAGTCCAGGCACAACGGATGCCCGCCGGTGAAATCAACTAGAAAGTTCTTTAACTGCGCCCCCATTCTTTTGTCTTTCAAAGAATGATCAATAAACTTCTGACTGTTCTGTGAATCAAAATTCCCGATCGTTAAAGTCTCAAAATTCCCAAAAAGCAACGACAACTTCTCAGACAATATCTTCTTTGCGATCCTTTCATAGGAACTTGTCAAAATATAAAAACATTTCTTCTGTGTCATGATCTTCTTGCCCAGATCCTCATAAACACGGCTCGACAAAGACGCTTCAAGGTTCTGGAATTCATCAAAGATCAAAACACAACATTTTCCTGTCTCATTGATAAAAACGTCCACCAAAGTCAAGAGACCTAAAAAAACGTTATAATATTTTTCGTTCTTAAAATCGACCTGAATCTTTCGGATAACTTGAACGGTATGAGGGATATGATCGTTGAGGCTTTCTAAGAGGATTGATAGATTTTCTTGACCAGAAAATCCTTTGTCTTTTGAATAATGATAAAGAATGCTGGAAATGAATCTAGAGAAAAAATAGCTGAACTCTTTATTATCCAGATCAATGTAGATAAGAACAACATCAGAATCATCGTGGTTGAGAATAAAATTCTGCAATAGCAGGCTCTTGCCGGTGTAAAGATTCCCGAGGATCGCGACATTCTGGCGATACCCCTCCTTCAGGTTCCCGACGCGTTTTTTTAACAAGTCCAGGATATCCTGACGGCCGTAAAATTGATTTTGAGGATCTAAATAGCTCATGGCAAATAATACAACGGATTGTTTTCTTGCGAATTTTTCCGTATTTCAAAATGCAAATACACAATTTCCTCAGATTTCCCAATTACCGCAATAGCATCTCCCTTTTTTACTGTATCCCCAAGCTTAACCAAGATCTTTACATTCTGACTGTAAACAGACTGAAATCCGTCTAAGTGATCAATAATAACAGTTTGTCCATATCCAATAAGGTTATCAGCAAAAACAACTCTTCCGGAACGCGCCGCCTTGGCTTGATCACCTTCAAAGGCCTCAATATCGATCCCCTTGTTGATCCGATTAGACCGATAACTTTTAAAAGAACTGATAACTTTTCCTTTTATCGGCCAAGCAAATTCTTTATCATCTTCTTCCGGCGCAGATAAGATGACAACATCCTTAATTTCTTTCGCCCCGGGAATAAATAAAAGCTGGTCCTCTTCAACCTGCGCAATATCAGGAATATTATTGGTCTTGATAATATCTCCCATCGGCACATCATAAGTTTTCGCAATGCGCCAAAGAGTTTGGCCGTGCTTTACTTTATGATAAACACCCTCCGCAGCAATCGGAGGAGGACTTTTAACCTCAGGCAAATTAGGCACTTCACTGACCGTGGCACAACCGGCCATGACAAATAACAAGAAAATAAATAAACAGGAATAATTCATCTTAAATCAACTTGTAGGAAACGGTCACGACCGTTCCCTACACCTATATTTTTTGGAGCGGGTGATGAGAATCGAACTCACGTGTTCAGCTTGGGAAGCTGACATTCTACCACTGAATTACACCCGCAAAACTTTCTCACTAAACCCGCACAGCAAATTTCTTGTTAAATCCCATTACTGCTTTTTCAACATCCGCCGCCAAACAGATATCACGGCACACCGCAACTCTTTTAACACCGGCAGCAATAACTTGATCGATATTCCCTGACGTGATCCCACCGATCGCAAAAAACGGAACTTCTGCGACCCCGACAACTTTTTTCAATAATTCCAAGTCCATCGGAATTCGGTCAGGCTTTGTCAATGTTTTAAAGACCGAACCAAACCCTAGATAATCCGCACCCTCTTCTTGCGCGTTGATCACATGTTCCAACTTCTGACACGAAAGACCAATTAAATGATACGGTTTTAAAACCCTTCTTGCCTCATCGATCGAAACATCTTCCTGCCCTAAATGAACGCCGTCCGCCACACATTCTTCGACCATATCCGCATAATCATTGATGATATAAAGTGTTTCATTATTTAAGATCTTCTTTAATTCCCGTGAAAATTTTACAATGTCCGATGATACACCATCTTTATCCCGCAACTGTAAAACATGCACTCCAGCGCGAACAGCTTTTTCTGCAATGTCAAAAAGCTCCGAATAACCAGCAACAGCCGTATCCAAGATCAAATACAGCCTAGCATCGCTCAATAATTTTTTTCTCAATTTCATAAAGCTGATAACGAATATTCTTAAAGTCCTGAGCAAGAGCGACTTTATAGATTTTTGTGATCTCTTCCAAAACTCTCAAAGATTCTTTCACCCGCTGCATATTCGCGTAAAAGACCTCTTTGACTCCCTCGCGCTTAAACTCACTTGCCGTCGATCCTTTTCCGACATCCTCACGAATATCACGGCTTGTAACAATATAATCTAACGGTAACTGTAGGATCTTTTCAGTCACTTCATGCCGAATGCGTTTAAGCTTAGCAGTAAACGCTTTCTGCCCCCACACGAACCGGCAGATATCTTCACAAACCCGTAAACCTTCTTTCGCGCGATTGTAATTCGCATCAATAATACGCCAAAAATGTTTTTCCGTTATTTTTTGCACTTTTCTAAGATCGTTTTGATAATATCTGTCGTTGAAAAATTATCGACATACTTAATAAATTCTACCCGTCCGCCATAAGAACGAACAACCGAACTTCCCACGATCTCTTTCCCCTTCCAATCCGCACCTTTGATCAAAATATCCGGCTTAATTTTCTCGATACACCGAAGTGGCGTATCCTCCTCGAAAATTGTCACAAAATCCACACAAGCCAGTGCAGCCAATAATCTTGCCCGTCCTTTTTGAGGAACGATCGGACGAGTCAAGCCTTTGATATTACTCACAGACCGATCACTGTTTAACCCAACAATAAGCACACGGTCATTCTTCTTGGCCTTTTCAAGATAACTCACATGACCGAAATGCAGGATATCAAAACATCCGTTAGTAAAAGCGATCTTCTTTCCCTTCTTACGAAGAGCGTTGATCTTTTTATTTAAATTCAAGATCCCTAAAATTTTAGAACTTGTATCCATATTATAAATTTTCTTCAACAAGCTCACAAATAATATGAAAAATGCAGATATGCGATTCCTGGATCCGCGCCGTGACTTTTGATGGAACAATAACGCTGATATCCGAGATCTTCCCCAACTCGCCGCCATCACAGCCTGTCATAGAAATGGTCTTTAACCCCATTTTCTTAGCAAGCTTGATCCCTTCAATAACATTCTTTGAATTCCCGCTCGTAGAAATACCAATAACAATATCATTTTTCTGCGCCAACCCTTCCACCTGACGAGAAAACACCTTATCAAAACCATAATCATTTCCGATCGCAGTTAAAATCGATGTATCCGTCGTCAACGCGATAGCCGGCAGAGATTTTCGCTCCTTTTTAAAACGCCCAATAAATTCAGCGGCAATATGCTGAGAATCCGCAGCAGACCCGCCGTTACCAAAAAACAAGATCTTCCCGCCATCTTTCAAAGACCGCTGAATGCATTCAACGATCTTGACGATATTCTTAAGATTGACATCGACCGCTTTTTTCTTAACCTCGATCGATTCACCCGCAATTTGTAAAATTCGTTTTTCCATAATCATCACATGGATATCATTTTTCCAATTTCATAAAGATCTTTATCCAAAGCTTTTCGCTTCTTTACAGCTTCTGAAATATCCACACAATCCATCTTGTTATCCCGTAAACTGACCATTTTCCCAAATTTCTCCTCCGCAATAAGCTCAACGGCCTTAAAACCAAAACGTGTCCCGATAATACGATCATACGCCGTCGGAGTTCCCCCTCGCTGAATATGACCCAAGACACTGACCCGTGTTTCATATCCGGTCATCTCCTCGATCAGATCCGCAACAAGCTCTCCAATATTACCCAAACGGCTGCGCCGCATCCCTTCTGTCGGCACTTCCGGTGTGATATAACCCTTAACTTTCGCACCTTCTGATACAACGATTATGCTAAAAAGCTTTCCGCGTTTATGCCGAAGTTTTAAAACGCTGCAAACGTCTTCCATGTCAACTGGAAATTCCGGGACAAGAATGATATCTGCCCCGCCGGCGATCCCAGCTTCAAGCGCGATCCATCCGGTATATCGGCCCATAACCTCAACAACAACGATCCTGTGATGGGATTCCGCGGTCGTATGAAGCCGGTCGATACATTCGGTCGCGATATTGACCGCCGTATCAAAACCAAACGCGTAATCTGTCCCAGAAAGGGCATTATCAATGGATTTGGGAACACCAACGATAGGGATCCCCTGATCATTATGAAGATCCAAAGCGATCTTTAAAGTATCCTCTCCACCGACAGCAATGAGCGCATCCAAGCCGGATCGCTTAAAGTTCTCTTTGATCTTTTTTGCCAACTCTACATCCAATGGCGGAACCATCCGGCTTGTTCCAAGGATGGTACCCCCTCGGTCTAGAATGCCTGCCGTCAACCGAAGATCAAGAACACGCATATCATTTTCAATAAGGCCTGCCCACCCATTCTTAACACCCATAACAACATATCCGCCTTCCACACCTCGACGGACAACAGCCCGAATAACGGAGTTAAGCCCGGGACAATCCGCACCGCCTGTTAAGATCCCGATTTTTTTCATCAATCACCTCGTTAATATAGGGAACGGTTTTAAACCGTTCCCTACTTTTATTACGCGCGATATCCTTGAAACGGCAAAGTATGAACACCCTCATCTTCAATATCTTTTACATTTTTATTTTTATTCTTATCAGTATAAATTCGTCCGACATAAACCGAAATATTTAAAGCCTCTTCCATTCCGATCGTATCTTGGATCTTCTTTTTTGATCTTTGCTGAATGATTGATGTAATGTCAGGGATATTAACTTCCTGGGCAAGGCTTAAACGGATATTAACATCCAGACCACTTTTACTGGCGATCATATTTACTTTGATATCTTTAATCTCATTTAACCGTAAAAGCATCCGACGAACAAGGTCTTCGATCGCACCCAAAGAAACCGTTACTCGCCCTCCCGGGTTATCAAAAGCGATGATCTTGTCTCGATGGACATTAACGGAAAGGAACTGATAAAATAAAAAATTACTAAAAAGAATGACCCCACCCAAACAAGCGGCCACTAACTTCAATTTCTCATCATAATAAACCGCTGACAGCAGGATCATAACGCTTTGATAATCGATCAAATTCAAAACATAGAGTAAAATAAAACATCCTAAAAATAATGCCAATGTCACATAAAATAACATCGCAAGACGCTTTAAGAACATCATAGATTACCCCCTGTCGATGCTGTGGATGTTAACGTTGACCTCTTTCAAATTCACATCAACGGCTTTTTCAATGGCTTTTTTGACAAGAACTTGGATGATCTTTGCCGTTTCAGGAATACTCAATCCAAAACGAAGGCTAACTTTTAAATGAACCGTCACATGATGCTGATCATCAAAATGGATCTGGATCCCAGGATACTGTTTCTCACCAAAAAGCTCTATAACACTGCTAAAAAAATTATTTTCTATCAAGCGCACTCCGCTAATTTCCGTTATCGCCGCTGTAATGATCTCCGCTAAAGCATTTCGATGGATCTGGATCGATCCTAATTCTGTCCTATTTTCCATAGTTTAATTTCCTTCTGCTTCTTTATTCTCTTTTTTCATGTTCTTTTCCAAGAAATGGGTCGAAACTTTCCCTGAAACAAATAACGGATGATCTAAGATCTGCCGATGCAGGCCAATCGTCGTTTTGATCGGACTGACATAAAATTCTTCCAAAGCCCTGCGCATAATACTGATCGCCTCAGCTCGATCTTTCCCATGAACGATCAACTTCGCAACCATCGAATCATAATAAGGACTAATTGTATATCCGGGATAGATATGAGTATCGATACGAACACCGTAACCGCCGGGTAAATTCAGTTCTAGGATCTTGCCCGGACATGGAATAAAATTGTTTTCCGGATCTTCCGCGTTGATCCGGCATTCAATAGCTGCTCCGCGGAATTTAATATCTTCCTGTTTAAGCTTTAATTTCTGCCCCGCCGCAACTTTGATCTGTTCTTTCACAAGGTCGATCCCCGTAACCATCTCAGTGACCGGATGTTCAACCTGAATGCGGGTATTCATTTCCATAAAATAAAATTCCCCATCAGGATTAAGTAAAAATTCAATAGTCCCAACACCGCGATAATTAACCGATTTCGCCACTTTCACCGCCGCATCCCCCATTCGTTTGCGCAATTTTTCATTTAAAGCCGGAGATGGAGATTCTTCTAATAATTTCTGATGACGCCTCTGAATGCTGCAATCGCGTTCCCCTAAATGGATAACATTCCCAAAATGATCCGCCAAAATTTGGATCTCGACGTGACGTGGATCTTCAATATATTTTTCAATATAGACATTCGGATTCCCAAAATTCTTTTCCGCTTCATTCTGAGCGATAGAAAATGAACTAATGAGTGTAACATCATTATGACAAACACGCATTCCCTTTCCACCGCCGCCGGCTGCTGCTTTGATAATGATCGGATATTTGATGCTTTTTGCGATCGCAACAGCCTCTTCCTTGGTTTTAATAACGCCTTTGCCGCCAGGAGTCAGAGGAACACCAATTTTTCGCACCGTTTCTTTGGCGGTCACTTTATCTCCCATGATGCGGATAGATTGAGGTGTCGGTCCGATAAATTTAATATGACAAGATTCGCAGATCTCAGCAAAATGCGCATTCTCGGATAAAAATCCATATCCCGGATGAATAGCTTCAACGTCGGTAACTTCCGCAGCAGATATAATGGCAGGAATGTTTAAATAACTTTCTTTGCTCGATGCCGGCCCGATACAAACGGCTTCATCAGCAAAACGAACATGCAGAGAATCACGATCAGGCTCAGAATAAACAGCTACAGTCTTTATTCCCAACTCACGGCATGCTCGAATGACCCTTAAAGCAATTTCTCCGCGATTGGCAATTAACACTTTTGAGAACATAAATATCTTTCCAACCCGTATTAAACAGGTTCAATAGCAAAGAGTGCTTGACCGAATTCAACAGGCTGAGCGTTTTCAACTAGAACTTCCACAACTTTCCCGCGAATTTCCGATTTGATCTCATTCATAAGTTTCATCGCTTCAACGATACAGACAACCTGACCAACCTCAACGACTTGCCCTACTTCAATAAAAACTGGCGCCTCCGGTGATGGAGCCTGATAAAACGTCCCGACCATCGGAGATTTGATGTCTTTTCGATTAGAATTCACAACGACAGATGTTGATTCACTTGCTTTAAGAAGAGATTGTGTTTCGATCTGATAATTAATAGGTGGGCGCCTGACGGTCTCGACAACTTCACCCGCAGACTTTTTCATCTTTATTTTAGTACCTTCACGTTCGATCTCAATTTCCGTCAAATCATTCTCATTCATTAAATTGATCAACTCGCGGATCTCTTTGAGATTCATCTTTTTACCCTTTCGATATAATCGCCGGTTCTTGTGTCGATCTTAATAAGATCCCCGACGTTAATAAATAACGGCACTTGCACAATGGCCCCTGTATCAAGTGTTGCAGGTTTCCCGCTGGATTTCGTTGAATCCCCCTTAAATCCCGGTTCTGTTTCTTTAATCTCAAAAATGATAAAATTCGGCAAAGTAATCTTCAAAAATTGATGATGATAAGATAATCCCATGACCTCCAAATTCTCCTGCAAGAACCCAACGGAATCTTCAACTAAAGACCTTGGGAGGTCAATTTGTTCAAATGTTTCCAGATCCATAAAATGGAACATATCTCCAGAATTATATTGATACTGCAAACGTCTTTCTTCAAGCGGAATGTCCTCCAGGGTTTCTGAAGAACGGAAGGTTCTTTCTAATGCGGCGCCCGTCTTAACATTTTTGATCTTAACTCGAACGAAGGCACTGCCTTTACCAGGCTTAACATGACTGTATTCTGTAACAATATAAATATTGCTATCAATTAGAAGCCCGATCCCCGATGTAATTTCATTAATTGATATTGCCACTTAAGACCTCACATCCTTTCTTTGTAACCAAAACCATTTCTTCCAGGCGGATCCCAAACTTCCCCGGAATATAAACACCCGGTTCGACCGTAACAACCATGCCCTCTTTTAAGATGGTTGGATCTTGCTCGGACAACCGCGGATTCTCATGGATCTCAAGGCCAACCCCATGCCCTAAAGAATGTCCGAAATAGACATCTAACTTCTTTTCTTTTAAAGAGTTACGAGCGATTTTATCGATCGCTGCAACTGATCTTCCCGCACAGATATTCGTGATCGCCAACTGCTGCGCTACCCAAACTTCCTGGCGAACCTCTGAAATAAGTTTGGGTATTCTACCTAAAAAGAAAATACGTGTCAAGTCAGACTTATAGCCTTTTACGTCAATGCCGATATCAACTAGAACAATTTCATTATTTCTGATCTTCCGGTCGGAAACTTTCGCATGCGGATAAGCCGAATTCGGCCCTGAAGCAATGATCGGATCAAAAGAAAAACCAACATTCCTGTCTTTAACAAACTCTTCCAGTTTGAAGAAAACATCTCGTTCACTTAAACCCGGTTTGATCACCTTTTTTAACATCACCAGCGCTTCCTGATGGATCTTAAGCGCTTCCCGGATCTTTTGAACTTCGCCACTTTCTTTAACTGCACGCAAATCCTCAACCAGATTATTAACACCGCTAAGTTTGACAGTTCTAGGACAGGCTTTATGAAGCTTTTTATACTGGAACAAGCTTATATGTCGTTCATCAAGACCTAAGGTTTTTACTTTTTCCCTCACAGCAAGTTCAAACAATGAATTCTGCAAAGATTTATCATAACGAATAACCGCAACACCTTTCAAACCTTTCCGAGCTTCATGAAGATAGCGAAAATCCGTGATATAAAATGCTTTTTTTTGCGTTATGAATAACCAAGATTCTGAGGCGGGAAATTTCGTAAGATATTTAATGTTAACATCTTTCGTCACAAGAAAACCCTGAAGACGATGGACTTTCAATAAAGATTGTAATCTTTGAATGCGGTCGTTCACAATAAATTAAGTAAGATTATTTTAAAATTAAGTGGATCAAGGCTTCAAGCCCTAAAACGTAGCTTTGAACCCCAAAACCAGTTATTTGGCCGGAACAAACGGGTGACACAAGCGATTGGTGGCGGAATGCTTCTCGAGCGTAAATATTAGACAAATGAACTTCAACGGCCGGCAAATGAACTGCAGCCAAAGCGTCACGGATCGCAACACTTGTATGCGTGTAAGCTGCCGGATTGATCAATATCCCGTTAATTTTATTTTTCTTGGCCTTACCGATCGTATC
This sequence comes from uncultured Planctomycetales bacterium, assembly GCA_964348765.1. Classification (GTDB taxonomy): domain Bacteria; phylum Omnitrophota; class Gorgyraeia; order Zapsychrales; family Zapsychraceae; genus CAYGEE01. The sequence continues at coordinate 12,438 of CAYGEE010000029.1, forward strand.
AACGATCTCTCCTTCATGATTGGACTGAAGGATCTCTAACGTGATCTTATTTTTCTTCGCTTCTTTTTTCAAAAGACCATTGATCGATTCCAATGTTGTCGTTCCATAGATATCTTTTTCACGCTGGCCAAGCAAATTCAAATTCGGCCCATGAATAACAAGGATCTTTTTCATGAAATCTCCTGAAAATCAACAAGAAACGGTCGCGACCGTTCCCTACATTGATAAATTTATTTCTCCGATTCTTCCACCAGCATGATCGGAATACCGTCTTTGATCGGATACTTTCGCCCGCAACCCTGGCAAACGATCTTTCCTTCTTTTTCATGAACATCACCCTTACACGCCGGGCAAGCTAAAATATCTAAAAGGTCTTTATCTATCATCAGTCGAAGCTCCTTGTTCGCCATTAAGCTCAACAAACTTCATCTGAAGTTCATAGATAGAAGTATTGAGCATGTCTTCTTCCTGCTTTTTTAAATTCCCTTTTGTTTTCTCACGAAGCATGACAAGAGTATCGATCAAAAGCTTAGCTTGATCAGGATTCTTTTCCATCTGATTAGTTGCCGGATGCGGCATTTCCCCTAAGAAGATCATGGCCTGATAACCCAAACTAGCGACATAATTTAGAAAATTAACGTCCATCTCGTTTAACGGCTCCTCTTTGGTTGAAGCAGATTTTGGTTGCGGATTTGTCCTCTCAACAGAAGGCTCAGCCTTCACGGCTGAAGCTGATGAAGAAAACTTCGCCTTATCAACCTCGACACTTTCCTTCCAAGATTCATCTACATATTTTTCACGATCGATCATCATCTTCTCCTAATTTCAAGAAATAAACCTAAAGAATATTGTCTAGAATACCATCCTTCATACTCATTGTCAATTTTCATCCCCCGAGTTGACGGTAAATTGTATCGTAATATTATAAGGTAATTCGGCATAATTAAGGTCTTTGGGAAACGGCGGGAACGGACCAGCATCCTCGATACTTCTTAAACAGATCTTCTTTAAGAAATCATTAGCTTTCGTCCGGCTCTCAACGATCTTTTTGATCTTAACAGTCCCATCTGAAAGAACAATAAAACTCGCCAACACTTCAGCCGGAGATCCCGCGTGGACTTGCGGATCATCAACATAACGATAAACACATTTTTCTATCCGGCTTCGTATCTGATTTTCATATCCCACATATTTGGGATTAGTGATCTTTTCCGATTTAAAAGCCGGAATCGTGATTTTAGTGCGAGTGTCAGAAAGTTTTTGATTTAACCCGATCGTTTTATCAAATAATAATTTCTCATGCATCTTTTCTGTGGACTTAAAACTATCCTTAGAAAACATCTCAGGCTTAAAACCCTTGACCAAAACATCCACCGGATCATTTAATTTCTCCTCTTTAGTAACTTTAATATCCTTAAGATCAAGTTTTTTTATTTCCTGCTGTTTGATCTTAACTTCCCGAAAAGATACTTGCATCGGCTTTGAGAAATGCTTCGGGTCTTTTAAATGGACCAATGTAAAATACCCAAGCCCAATAACATGGACAAGAAGGGACAAAAAAAGACATTTATAGAACAACCTGGATTCCATGCGATACCTTTAGGATTATTCCCAAGCAAATGGGCTGATGAGCGGAACAAAAACACAATCACAGATCTTTTTCTCAACGATCCCAGTCTTTGATTTTGTAAAAAGCATAAGTTCCTGCTTTTCTTTATTGCCCACCGGAATGATCATTCGGCCATTGATCTTCAAATACGGCCATAAATGTTCAAGCTTATTAGGCGAAGCGGCAGTCACAACGATCACATCAAAGAACATCTGCCCTTTCTTAAGAGTTAAAAGGCCATCCCCGATAAAAAACCTCACATTATCGCAATAAAGATCATCGAGCTTCTTTTTGGCGGACATGCTTAAACTTTTAACCCGCTCAACGGAATACACCACGGCGCACATTTCTGCTAAAATAGCCGTCTGATAGCCCGAACCCGTACCGATCTCATAAACAACATCATTCTTTTTTAAACTCAAGGAAGCGGTCATTAAAGCTGTCATATATGGTTGTGAGATCGTCTGTCCCTCACTGATAGCTAATGGTCGATCCTCGTAAGAAAAATCCCTTAATTCCTTTGGGACAAACTCATGACGAGGCATTTGAGAGAGCACATGCAAGACACTCGCATCAGAGATCCCTCTTTTGCGGATCTGTTCTTCGATCATTTGAGCTCGGGCTTTTGTAAAATCCATATTATTCCTATGGTTTTGAAAACAATTCTCTAATAAAATAAATAATAAAACGAAACGTATCCTTTACCGGATGAATATAACTTTCGGCATCATTGTAGATCGTCTTAACGGGAACAGAATAGATCTTAAATCCTTTTTTAGCCGCCTTCATGAGCATTTCTGTTTCGATCTCAAAATCATTTGATGTTAACTTTACATTCCGCAAAACCTCACAGCCAATATAGCGATACCCGCATTGCGTATCAGAGATCCTTTGCCGGCAAGCTACTGAGATCAAAAAAGACATGAAACGATTTGTTAATAAACGAACGAACGGCATTCCTTTATGATCCTCCATCCGGCTTCCAGCCACAACAGAAGCTGGATCTGCCTGAGCTTTTAATATAAAACTATCGACATCCAAAACGTCATGCTGACCATCTCCATCCATCGTAATGATCCCGTCATATTGGTGCTGTAAAATGAAGCGAAATCCCCTCTTCAAAGAAAACCCCTTGCCTTTTTTTTGCTCATTACGCATCACAATAGCGCCATTATCAGAAGCATAAAGCCCAGAATTATCCGTTGAGCCGTCATCAATGACAAAAACATCAAGTTTTTTCAACTTTAAAGCCTTAACAATAGAACCAATCGCTTTAGATTCATTGTAAACTGGAATTAAAATACAAATTTTTATATTCATAGCTGTAATTCGTGAAGCGTCGTTCGTGCCTGCCCTGGCAAGCGTCATTGGCAGGCCAGGGAAGCGTGAAGCGTTTTATTGTTTTGCGTCATGCGGTTTGCGCTTCACGTTTCACGTTTCACGCTTCACAATAATTAAGTTGCCGTAATTTTCTCCGATTTCCCCCAAAACTCCCTGAACATCAGCCACTGTGATGGAAACTCACGGATCTTATCTTCTATAATAACAATATACTGTTTGATCAAACTTATAACACGCTCATTCTCAATCACCCCATCTTGAACAAATGAAGAATAAATGGGTTCACAAATATTCAGATCAAAGTGATCATTTTCATCTCTAACAAAAAATATCGGAATGATCGGCGCTCCTGTTTTGATAGAGAACAATGCCGCGCCTTTTGGAATAAAAGCTTTTCGCCCTAAGAAATCCATTTCCTCGCCATGCCCGCCAAAATCCCTGTCCCCGACAAGAGCAATAAGCTTATTTTCTTTTAAAGCCTGCATACAATGACGAGTCGCAAAACTCGCGGGAATAACCTTGATTCCTCGGCTCTCCCGTTGATGATTAAAAAGATCATTGACCGGGCGTTCTTTATGGGGCAACGCGATCGCAACCGATGGATACCCCAAAGAACTTAAAACAACCCCTCCAAGCTCCCAATTCCCAAGATGCGCAGTAACAATGATCCCGCCTTTGCCTTCTGATAAAACTTTCTTAAGATTCTCAATCCCCCGGATCCGGATCCGGTCCATGATAAACTCTTTGGTGAGCATTCTTTCCATTCGAAAGAACTCGACTAAATATTTTCCAAAATTACGGAAAACTTCACGAGCCAAACGATGAATATCTTTCCCATCCTTGCCCAGAATAACTCTCAAATTATTTGTAACAGCATGCCGGTCACGCGGAGAACAGCAGTATTGAATATCGGATATAAAAGAAGCGAGCTTGTATGCGGTCATCTCAGGCAGAATATTAACCATAAATTGCCCTAATTTATACAAAACAAACTTAAACATAATAGTCTAATTTGGTTCCATATTCCTTAGAGCTGCTGGGAACTTCCGGGATACCCAGAATAAGTTTTGCGGCATCGATCGCGGCATGCGGTTTTGCATTTTCATACGCAGCTTTACTCATGATCTTTAACCGGTCAGGAGATTTAAGAAGGATCTCAATTTCCTCACCAATGTTTTTTACATCTTCAATGCGGATCGCAACACCTTTGTTGATCAAAAAATCCGTATTGCGCATTTCTTGTCCGGGTAAAGGATTCACGATAACCATCGGCAGCCCCTTGGCAAGGCATTCTGCCGTCGTCATCCCTCCGGGCTTTGTAATGATCAGTGTCGCCAGGTCCATCAACTCGTCAACATTCTGAGCGAACTCAAAAACAAGGATCTTCTTCGTGGAATCTGCCGCATATTTTTGGATCTTTTTAAAAACCTTCTTATTCGTCCCAACAAGCGCGATAACTTGAAAATCTACATCAAGTTTTTTTAAAGCTTTAACAATATCTTTAATAGGCCCAAGCCCTTGTCCGCCGCCCATAATAAGGATCGTCGGCAAATTAGGATCAAGCCCGAGTTTTTCTGCGATCGGTTTTTTATCAAGCTGCACAGAGAATTTCGGCCGCAAGGGGATCCCATAGACCTTGATCTGATCCGCATTTACGCCTTTTTTCACGAACCGCTCTTTGACATCCAAACTCGGCACAATATAATAATCAACTCCCTCATTGATCCAATACGAATGCGGCGCATAATCAGTTAAAACGCCGATCAATTTTGTCTTAAGCCCATAAGTCGTCTTAAAATCCGCGACCATCCCGCAAGGAAAAGCCTGCGTACAAACAATCGTATCCGGTGAATACATTTCAAATAATTTAGCGATCTTTTTATGGCTGGTTTTATGAAGGAAATTTTTGATCGAATCAGAATTCTTAACGATCTTTGGATTATCATACATATAATCCCAAACGAAAGGCGTGCTTTTAATAACGCTCATGTACGCTTTATTGATAACTTTTTCTAAAATGGGATAAGTATAACCAAAACCATTAATGGCAGGCGTTTCAACATCCGGCGCAAGCTGTTTAACAGCCTGCTGAAGAGCAACCGTCGCTTGACGATGGCCGGAAACTTTCGTGATGTACATCAAAAGAACTGTTTTCTTTTTCTTTGATTCAGCCATAAATGCGATCTCTTATTTCTTTGGAGTTAAAACAGCAAGGGTATCGCCAATTTTCGCCTCTTGCCCATCTTTAAACATTACTTCCCTCAACGTCCCATCCGCAGGAGCGCTGATATTAAATGTCGCCTTATCCGTAACAACTTCTAAAAGATCATCATCTTTCTGGATCTGCTCGCCGGGCTTATGATGCCAGCACGCGATAGTCGCAGTTTTGATGCCTTCACCAAGTTCGGGAAGAATGATATTCATAAGAAAAAACCTTTTAATTGGCTTACAGCTGACAGCTGATTATCTATTTTCCAATTGAAACTGCTTTTTAAAACATCGACTAATTCGAATCTTAACATCCGCCATATCAACGGTTTGTCCTAATTCCTGAGCCATCGATGTCATCAAAACATCAAGCCCGCAGGGACGGATCATTTGAAACAAACAAAGATCAGAATTGACGTTAAGTCCCACACCATGAAATGTTACCCATTTTTTAACGCCGATCCCAAAAGAACAGATCTTTTTATTCTTGACCCAAACACCTGTTCTACCTTCGAATCTTGTAGCCACTATACCAAATTCACTTAATAAATCAATGACAACTTGCTCTAATTGGCTCAAAAAAGCTTTCAAATCTTTACCATAATGATCAAGATCAAAGATAGGATAACAGATCAATTGTCCCGGGCAATGCAGAGTAATATCACCGCCGCGATCGATCGAGACAACCTCAACGCCGCGGCTTTTTAGTTCGCTCTCCGAGGTCAAAAGATTCTCTTTTTTCGTCAAACGGCCCAATGTTAAAATACTTTTATGCTCACAAAAAAACAACTTCTGGGGTGAACCAGAAATGACGTCGAGAACAGCTGACTTTTGGATATCATAAGCTGTTTTGTAATCAATAAGACCCAGATCGCTGATCTGGCAGGGAATGGATTGTTTCATGGGATAATTCAATGGAAATAAATGTAGGGAACGGTCGCGACCGTTCCCTACAATAAAGAATTCCTTAATGCCCTTCTACCAGTTCTTTCAGCCGCGTTGTGGAATCTTTTTCCATTTTTGTAAAATAGATCGCCATACCTTCACCGGGTGCAATACGGGAAATACAAGCACTGCCGCAAACAAGGTCATCCGTACTGTCCGTAGTGCGTTTGATAGCAAAAGCGATCTCATCATTGACCTGCAAATAAATACTGTTTCTGACTTTAATAAATGCGCTTTTAAGAGAAAGATCTTTCAACTCCCCGGCGATCGTGATCTGTGATCCCATGCTGATCGTGATCGGAAAATTAAGTGCGACCCGCGCCGCTTGCCGCTGATGATCATAATTTCCAGGTTGATTCATCGGTGGTCCCCTCCGGCAACAACACAATTAAACATTTCTAAATCTCTGTTATCATCTAACTTGCTTTAAATTACTTTTATAATATGTAAAACCGATACTTCTTGTCTTTCACTTTAAGAATGAATAAGTTCTATAATACTCTTTATAACATCAGTTTGAGTTATGATACCCCTGATCATTTTATCCTCATTTATAATCAAGACGCATCCATACTTACCTTTGACCATTTGTCTCATGGCCATTAATAGATTATCTTCCGCAGTCAATGTAAATGGGTCTTTAGTCATCCAGTACTTTAAAACATGCCGATCTAAAGATGCTTTTTCAAGTTTTACTCTGCCGTCTTTGTCTTTATGGCGGACCGATTCCGTTCGATACAGATCAGAAAGTGTAATAATTCCGCTTAAACGGCCTAGAATATTCACAATAGGTAGGTGTTTGATCCGTGATGCTCTTAAAGTATGTTCAACTTTTGACAACTCATCATCATCCTTAAGAACTATTGGTGGATAACTCATAATCATCCTTAGAGGCACTTTCTCGACAAGGCTGACATATTCAATCGATTCTTCAATGATTTTTGTGCTAATGTTAACAATATCTGTTTGAGTGACAATACCTAAGATTTTATTATGTTCATCAACAACAGGCACGCATCCATGCCCTTCTTTAACCATCATTTCCATAGCATCAAGAAGTGACTGAAGCGGTTGTAGCGAAATGGGATTTGTTGTCATTTGTTCTTTAAGATTGAATGCATCTAGATCTGTTCGATTGTACTCAAAATTTTCGGTGGCTAAATTCTTTCGTGGCGGAACAATGCGTAACAAATCAGCCATTGTAATCAAACCAACTAGCTTTTTTGCTGTATTAACAACCGGTAGATGCTTGATCCTGTGTACTGTAAAGTTCTCTTCAACAAGATGAAAAGGACTCTCTTCATGAAGGGTTACAACTGGAGAATAATAGATATCTCTTAAAAGAACCTGGTTTAGAGACCTTTGAATGCTGATTTGAACTTTCTTTTCACTTTGCACAGTGAATTCTTCCTAAATCATTATTAAAAAATTATTTACTAATGAATATTATCTAAGAAATTTTATTTAATGAACAATCGCTAAGTTTTGTGAAAAGATCCGAAATTTCTTCATTATATTGATAAGAATACGTCCTACGATTATGAGATTCAACCCGCATCAGTATCCTTAAAAATGAGAGGCTTAATCATTTATAAAATCACAGCTTCCTACAAATCGCCTCTGCCATTTCTTTTGTCCCGACGGCAGTTGGGTCGTTGCGGTCTTTTTTGAAATCGTAAGTAACGTCCTTGCCTTCCTTAATAACATCAGCAACAGCTTTTTCAAGGCGTATGGCCGCTTGCGTTTCTTTAAGATGCTCTAACATCAAAACAGCGGAAAGGATCGTCGCAACAGGGCTGACCTTATTTTGTCCCGCGTATTTAGGCGCTGAACCGTGCACCGGTTCAAAAAGCGCGTATTGATCACCGATATTCGCACCCGGCGCAATGCCCAAGCCGCCGATCAATCCGGCGCAAAGATCAGAAATGATATCTCCATAAAGATTAGGCAAAGCCAAAACATCAAAATTACTAGCCCGCTGAACTAACTGCATACACAAATTATCAACAATGCAGTCTTCAACAGCCACTTTTCCTTCATATTCTTTAGCGACTTCTCGACCGACTCTTAAGAATAATCCGTCGGTGAACTTCATGATATTGGCTTTATGAACGATCGTGACTTTTTTGCGGTTATGCTTTACAGCATAATCAAACGCAGCCTTAATAATGCGCTTAGTCCCGAAAACAGAAATAGGTTTGATCGAAACCCCGGAATCATCCCTGATCTTTTTTAGCTGCAAGCTGTTGATCGTTTCGATCACTTTTCTTGCCGGTTCTGTATTTAACTCAAATTCGATCCCAGCGTAAAGATCCTCAGTGTTCTCACGAAAAATAACAATATCGACATTCTCAGCTTTTGTCTTGGCGCCGGGATAACATTTCGTCGGACGAACACAAGCAAAAAGGTCAAGGGATTGTCTCAATAAAACATTGATCGATCGAAAACCTGTACCAACAGGTGTTGTGATCGGGCCTTTAATGGCACATTTATTTCTGCGGATAGATTCTAAAACATGCTCCGGCAAAGGTGTATTATATTTTTTAATAGCTGGTTCACCGACTTCCTGGACATCCCAATTAATTTTAACACCTGTTGCTTCAACACAACGACGCATGGCATCGGTAACTTCTGGCCCGATCCCATCTCCCGGTAAAAGCGTGATATTGTATGCCATAGAACACCTTCCTTCAATTTATGAACTACTCTTCACCGATTAATTGTTTAAATTCATCAACATTGCGGACCTGAGTCAAAGCATCTTCAAAAGTAATAAGCCCCTCTTGGTAAAGGACTTTTAAGGATGAATCCATCGTATGCATCCCATGCTGCATCCCAGTTTGAATAGCAGTCGGAATCTGTGCGATCGCCTGCTCGCGGATCAAATTCCGGATCGCTGGTGTCGCCATCATGACCTCCGAGGCCAGTACGCGGCCCGGACCATCAGCCCGAGGTAAAAGTGTCTGACAGACGACTCCTTGAATGGAGGCAGCCAACTGTAAACGCACCTGCTGCTGCTGATACGACGGGAAAACGTCAATAATACGTTCTACCGTTTGAGCAGCATCCGGAGTATGTAACGTCGCTAAAACCAAATGTCCCGTTTCCGCCGCGGTCAAAGCGGTGCTGATCGTTTCAATATCTCTCATTTCTCCGATGACAATAACATCCGGATCCTGACGCAAACAACGCTTTAAAGCTTCCGCAAAAGAATGCGTGTCACTATGAACTTCTCTTTGTTTAATGACAGATTGTTTGTTTTTATGAATATACTCAATCGGGTCTTCAATACAAGTGATCATGCAGGCGCGCTCTTCATTGATCAAATTGATCATCGCCGCTAAACTTGTCGTTTTACCG
>CAYGEE010000030.1:0-21176 GCA_964348765.1 uncultured Planctomycetales bacterium
CTCTATATATTGGGCATCAAAGGTGATCTCGTAAACATCGAGCAATGCATTTGCAAAAAATGCATGATCGTCGATCATTCCTAAGATCAAAGTTTCTCCATCTCGATAACGATGCAAAAGCCTCCCGCTCTTATTAAAAAGCGTCTTATTGATAAATTCAACACATGTGCACGCAGCTTTTTGATATTTTTCTTCTCCCAAAACCTGATAAGCTAATGTTAAAGCTGAGATCATAAGACTATTCCAATCCACCAAGATCTTGTCATCAAGGTGCGGTTTCGCCCGTTCGTTCCGAACTTCCAAAAGCTTAGCACGAGACCTTATTAAGACTTGATCGATCTCTTTTTCAGTTAAAGTAAAATGACCCGCAGTCTCGGATAGAGTTTTCTCTGCGAAAATAACATTAAGCCCTGAAAATTCTCCCTGCGGATCATGATGCGCGTTGCCATCTATTTTAACCCCATAAAAAAAATTAAAGACTGCTGAGTCTTTTTCTCCCAAAATCTTCACGATCTCGTCATAACGCCAAAGATAATATGCCCCTTCTTTCTTTTCATGCGATCCCTGATAAGGGTCTTCACTATCCGCATCAAGCGCACAATAAAAACCGTTTAATTTAGAACGCATATCATTTAAGACATAATCCAAAACTTCCCGGGCGATCGTGGCATAAACTTCTTTTTTAGTAAACTGATACGCTTCTAAATATGTACGGATCAAGATCGCCTGATCATAAAGCATCTTTTCAAAATGAGGGATCTGCCATTCTCTGTCCGTTGAATAACGATGGAACCCACTGCCCAAATGATCATAAAACCCACCCTTAGCCATTTGCACAAGTGTGTGCTCCACCATATCAAGAGCCTCGGGATCGTTATGTCTCTTGGCAAAGCGTAGCAATAACGACAAGATATGACTCGACGGAAATTTTGGGAAATTCCCAAACCCGCCGAATTGAGGATCAAAACTTGATTCAAGCTCATGATAAGCCCGCTCCAAGATCTTTTCCGTCATTTGCTCGGATCGATTATCCTTATTGTGATACTCCTTTAAAGTATCAGTTAAAGAAATACTTGAATTAATGATCTGGTCACGATCATTCTTCCATGAGTTTGCAACAGAATTAAGAATATCAATAAGCCCCGGAGAGCCCCACTTCGCGTAAGGAGGAAAATATGTTCCGGCAAAAAATGGTTTTTTATCTGCTGTTAAGAAAACAGTAAGCGGCCATCCGCCTTGCCCAGTCATGGCCATGGCCGCCGACATATAAATATTATCAATATCCGGGCGTTCCTCTCTGTCAACTTTAACGGGAATAAAGATCTCATTGATCAATCGCGCGATCTCTTCACTCTCAAAAGACTCATGCGCCATCACATGGCACCAATGACAAGTGGAATATCCTATCGACAGAAAGATAGGCTTATTTTCCTTTCGCGCTCTTTCAAAAGCTTCATCTGCCCAAGGGTGCCAATCCACAGGATTATTAGCGTGCTGAAGAAGATACGGACTCTTCTCATGAACAAGCCGATTGACAGGATCGTTTTTTCTCTGCTGCATAAGAATAATTTAATTAATCGGGAAAAATGAAAGGAAGTTAATGAAAACTACCCAAACTAAGGGATGATCAAAGACTCTTCTTTTGGTCCGGCATCACTGCATTTTGCTTTAACTTTAATAATATCACCTTTCACAGCTTCAATAAAAATATCATCAATAACAGAATTTCCATTTGTCTGGTTCGTTAAATTTATCGACTGCACCTGCTTATCATTCTTTAAAATAGTTATTTTCCGAATATGATGCTTTCTTAAATGTGAAGACGGGTGAGTAATATCGATGTGCAGTTTTTTCGTATTCTCATCATAACTCAAGTCGATCTTCGAAGGTGGTGTTGCTTGTACAGCCGTGCTGAAACATAAAAAACACACCAAAAAGAATATTTGCGGGAACATAACTACATACCTTCTTCTAAACTATTCAATGCATCCGCAATAACTCGCTCACGAGGAACACTAACAACTGCTTTCTTATCTTTATTTATCTTTTTTGCTTGCGATTGTAAACGAGCATTTTCCCCAGAAGATAAATACTGTTGCGTTTTCTTATACCCCGGCTTCATTTTTTCTATCTCTTGAAAGATCTTTTGTGCTTCTGGAATAGACCCTTGTTCTTGTAATCTAACGGCCTTCACATAGAGCTTTTCAAGATTATCATTAAATTGGGCTCTGATCTGTTCACGCTCTTTTCGTAATTCATCTTGACGAGATTTAACTAATCGATCCAATTCTTCTTTTTTTTCATCATCAGTAAGAGATCGCTTCTTCTGATCCAAATCTTCCTTCATCTTTTTAACATTCCCATCACTATCACTAGGATCATTGCGTAATTCCTTAATGTTCTTTTCAAATCGCGCATCTTTGCGAGATTGTGACAATCGTAAACGAGTCGCTTGTTCTTCAAGTTCTTTGCTATGCTTTAATGCTTCTTCTTTTTTACGAATATTCTCCAGGCGCTTTAATTCATCCACTCTTTGCTTTTTAAGCGTCTCCTCACCTTCCCTGATCTTGCGTTCCAAATCCGCCAATTCTTTCTTCTTCAATTCATCTGAGAATTGATCCTGACGGATCGCAACTTCCTTACGCTTTAAAGCCGTATCAGTATTCGCGATCCTTTCCTGACCGAATTCCTTTTGTATCTGCGCACGATCCGTCAACATCCGCTGACGCATTTTCTGACGATAAGCGTCTGAAACTAGGCTGTTCGAGAGCATCCCCTCATATTTTCTAAATTTCTCCTCAGAAAGATCATACTGCTTCTGGCGATAAAGACCCAAGGCTTCCTGATAGACACTTTCAATATCTCGTTTTAACTTTTCTGTTACTTCACTTTTCTTCAATCGCTCGCGTTGCAACTTTTCCTTTTCTAAACGCGCCTGCTCTTTCAACGCTGCCTTTTGCGCTTTCTTTTCTTCATCAGATTTCGCTTTAAGTTGTTTTTCCTGTTCATCTTGGATCTTTTTAACGCCCAGATCGCCCGACCCAACAGCTGGAGTTCCTGAATTTTCAATCGTAGGTTCTACAGCCTTTTGAGAAGATATTTCTTTTCCCTTATTCTTTTGATTTTCCGCTTTATTTCGAGCTTCCAACAACGCCAATCGCTTTTCATCTTTTTTTCGCATTCTCTCCTGATATTCTTCAATCCTTTTAGCTCGATCAGCTTTTTCCTTTGCACGTTTATCAATAGACGTTAAATACCATGCTGATTTTTTATAATCCGGCAAAGTTTTCTCAAGATCCAAGAATTTCTCTTTAGCTTTATCGAATTGTTTCGTGTCATAAAAAGCAACTGCTGCCTGATATATGGCCTCAGCCAGTTGTTTTTTTGAATCAAGCTCAGTTTTCTCTTTTAGAGCAACTTCCTTTTTCCATTCATACTTATCTTTCTCCGAAACAGGTTCTTTCATTACAGTCGATAAAGCAGCAACAACCGGTTGACCAGCTGATTCTAACAATTGATCATTGGGAAGATTCTCTGCATTCTTAGATAAGCTCGCTTCCGCAGAACTTGCCGCCTCGACAGGAACGCTTTCAGGCGCTTTGGTGTTAGGTTTCGCAGCTTTTTCCTGTTTTTTCTGTTCGTCTAATTTCTTTTTTTCTTCAACCGCAATCCTCTTCTGTTCTGCTAGTTTTTCCCTCTCCGCATTCTTTATTTTCTCAGCGGCAGCTTTTTGCTCCTCATCTTTTTTCCGCTTTTCCTCATCGGCTACTCGCTTCTGTTCTGCCAGCTTCTTTTTTTCTTCAAGCTGTTTTTTTTCAGCTGCGGCTTTTTGCTCCTCAATTTGTTTGCGTTTCTCTTCTACTGCGACTCGCCTCTGTTCTGCCAATTTCTCTTTTTCTTCAAGCTCTTTCTTTTCAATTGCGGCTTTTTGTTCCTCAATTTGCTTGCGCTTTTCTTGAGCGACTTTTTCCTTCTCTTCTATCTCTTTACGCTTCGCATCAATTTTCTGTTGTTTTTCCAATTTCTCTTTCTCTAATAAAGCATTTTTCTGAGCTTCTGCTTCTAACCGTTCCTTTTCAGCTTTTTCCATCCGCACTCGTTCTTCCGACTGCTGCTGCAAGACCCTTTTTTCGCTTTGTTCGATATCAGTGATTTTTGTGATATAAAACCTGCAATATCCATAACCCGGAGAGATCCCTTCGACCATAGAAAATTTTGCTTTCGCAGCAGAATAATTTTTCGCCGCGAAAAGCCTAAAAGCATCTTTATAAAGGTTGTCAACCTGAGAACCCCACTTTGATCGATCTTTTTTACTCTTCACTGAAATCCTTTTACTAATATCTTTTTGATACTTCCTAAAATCACGACGCTGCTGACGGGTCTGAAAACGCTCTTGCTGTTTAATTTTCTGCATATTCTTTTCAGCTTCAAGATTTGCCATCGCAATCTTTAAACGATCACGCTCATAGGCATTGATCGTTCCCTCCTCAGACGTTGATTCACTCAGCTGTCCTGATGCAATATCCTCACTAGCAATAGCTGCTTGATTCTCTTCGGGAATTTCCAAAGGCAGAACATCCACGGCCGTCTTTTCTTTTTCTTCGATCTCTTTAACTAATTTTTCTTTTTGTTCTTTTAACGCAATTGCCGCCAACTCAGCATCTTTCACTAACTTAATATTTTGTTCCTTGATCGCCTGAGCTGCTTTGATCGCGCGGTCAGCATTATCAATTTCTTCTTGTTTCATCTTTTCCAAACGTTCTTTAGCCTCTTTTAATTCTGCTTCCCGCTTATCTTCTGCCTGCTGTTTCGCAAGACGAGCCTGCTCGATCTTTGCCTTTTTCTCAGCTAATGCATCTTCAACTTTTTGACGAGCCAGATCCAATGCTTTCTGCTTTTCTAATTTTTCTTGTTCTTGCTTTTCCTTCAACTTTGCCAGATCCTCATCAGAAAGCTGTTTCTTAAGTTTGCCGTATTGCATCAACTCCCGACGATCCTTCTCTTTCATAGCTTTCTTAGCAGCTTTACGCTGATCAGCTAGCTGCTTTTGAAACTCCTTAAAACGAGTCTTCTCAAGCATAGACATATGCTCTTCCTGAACTTTCAAAGAAACAACCTTATCCGCCGCAGACATTTCACGTTTTTGATCAGGAGTTAATTCAACGGCCATTTCAACTGGACGCCTGAGAGATTCCTTTTCGGCTTCTTTCTCAAGGATCTTATTGATCCGATGCATGTAGGAAACGCTTGATTTGTAATTCGGGCTCATCTCGATCACTTCATTGAACTTACGATAAGCACCGTCATAATTTTTGATCTTAAACAACTCCATCGCTTCCTGATATGCGCCATCCAGAGAATGATCAAAAACTTTTTTAGTTTTCCTTTCGACTTTGGCAGGAGATTTCTTCTCTTTCTTTTGAGACGCTGGTCGAGAATTCTTTGCAGAAGGACTACGGGAAATATCGTCATCAATACGAGCTAAATATTCAGAAGTTTCTTTAAAGCCCGGCGACATCGCTTCAACTTGAATAAACATCATTTTTGCTTCAACAAAACTCTTCTTCTGATAATAGCTCAAAGCCTTGTTATACTTTAATTCAACGTCTTTATTCAGCCCTTCATCATGCGCTGACACAGCTTTTTGGACCGTTTCATCCTCAAAAACATTTCCAGTCGATCGAACGGATTGATCGCGTGCGGGTATTTTATTCGATTGTTGAGAAACAACAGCTTTTTTTGTAGCGCCTTCTGATCTAGAAATAAGATTTTCGAGTTTCGCCAGATAGCTACGAGTTGATTTAAACCCGGGAAACAAAGCCTCAAGCTCTAAGAATTTGTCTTTCGATTGTGAATAAAGTTTCTTTTTGAATAAAGCTTCCGCCGACTCATAAATAAAGCCAGCTTCATCTAAAAGTTTTTGTGAACGTGACTTTTCTTCAGTTTCTTTGCGTTTGACTTCCTGCTCTACTTTTCGTTTCTGACTCGACACCTCATCCTGCTGTTTTTGCTCTTCAAATCGTTTTAAATCGATCTTCTTTCGCTTCAACTCATTACGAATATCATCATCGATCACCGAAAGATATTTTGCGGTTAATTTATAATCAGGAACGATCCACTCGACTTCCTTGAATTTTGTCTTAGCTTCTTCAAACTGATGGATCTTATAAAACTGCAAGGCTTCCTGATAAACATCCTCCGCCTGCTTTTGCAGCTGGTCAGATCGCTGTTTCTCTCGACGCGCCAGCTCATCTTTCCATTCTTCTTTTTCCTTCCGTCTGGCAATAGCTTCTTCACGTATCTTTTCATCGATCAAACGCTGCTGATCATCTTTGATCTTTTGCTCAATAAGCATCAAATAACTACGGGTCGCTTTGTGATCAGGGAACATTTCATCCACATGCTCAAACTCGCCTTTCGAAGCTAAGAATTTCTGCTGTTTAAATAGCGCGACCGCTTGCTGATAGGCTGATTCGACTTCCGCAGCACTATATCCCCGCTCGATCTCAAGACGCTTCAAACGACGGTCTTCTTCTTTCTGAAAAGCCTCTTCCTGTCGTTTGACCTTTTTAACACTTTCACTAACATAATTTTTCATTTCCGGATGCTCAGTGATCTTGATCGCTTTATCCCAATATTCCTGAGCTTCCTTCAATTTATTTTCTTCAAAAAGACGCATAGCTTTATTGTAATATTCCCGGGCTTTTTCTTCCCGTTCCTGATTGCGCCGAAGCATGGCCTGTTCTTTTAATTTTGAATTAACTTCTTCGATTTTTGTGCGGGACTTCTGAACAAGGTCTTTTAAATTAACAACATAACCTTCTTGATCTTTTTTTTCTTTTAACGTTGGAGGATTGTCGGGGGGCGCCTCTTGCGCAAAAACGGAAAGAGAAGACAACGGGAAACAAAAAAGAAAACCCAGACTGCACAGCAATAAGTATTTATTTATATTAGAATAGAACTTTTTCACAAGCTTTATATTAATCCCTAAATTAATTTGCGGGTTGAAGTCACGAGAATATTTTTTCTTCCCTAAAAGTGTTTTCATTTTAACACAACACCTTGAACATCTTCCATGATTTTCTCGAATATTTTCTTTGCTTTTTCATATTGACCTTCCTTCATAAATTGTTCAGCATCCTTCATTCTTTTCTGAAGCCCCTCTTCTTTTTTGATATGCCCGCGAATATGATCTTTCGCCTCCTCCGCCATCATTTCTCCGGCCATAATAATATCTTTGTATATTTTCTGAGCTTGAGCCATGTCACCATTTCTTCTGGCATTCTGCGCCAAGACAAAATATTCATTTAATTCATCCATGACAGGACTGCTGGCCTTATTGACTTCCTCATTGACCATGATCCAAGCCCAGCTTGTAATCTTCTCCTCGAGCCATTTTTGTTTAGCCCGTTCGATCTCATCTGGTGTGCGATCATACAATTTTCCGGTCAGACGAACAAACGGACCAAAAGACCGATAACTGAGATCCGTCAATTCATCAGAAAAGTCCGTAAAATTAAACCCAACACCTAGTTGAGCGAAGTCACCTACTCGACGAGAACCTTCCACCAAGAACCCGCGCTTGACGTCTTGAGCTTCCTTCTGGGTCAAAGTCCTGAATTCTCCTCCGATCGTCCAATAACTATCGATCTTATAATTCAATCGATGGATCAACAGCCAAGTATGCGTCTTGCTAAAATCAAATCCCTGCACTTTTTCCTCTCCGATCCGATAAGCGATTTTCTCAGATATTTGCCAGTGCTCAGTAAGATCATAAACAGCCTCCGTTGCCAGAATATGCCCCTTTTGTTGTTCCACTCCCGCAAGGTCAGCTTGGCCTTTTGGAGCTTTTTCTTCTTGATAAGTATATCGTCCGATCAAATTCAATCGGTCAAAATTTATCGGCCGATACGCCCCGCCGAACATCATTTCATGATAGCTGGCATCCGTTATTCCATTTGTAATATCCCGTGTTTTCGAAAATTCTAATTTAGAAAAGAGCGTCGCATTATCGGTGACTTTTCCTTCAATAGTACTTGTGATCAAGAATTGCCGTTTATCCGCATCCGATTGATCGAACCGATTTTCTATTTTTGTTGAACCCGTCAGTCGTTGAACCCCGGTCTCAAGATCTTTAATAACATATCCTGCTCCCAAGGCAAGGGCCAATCGATCTGTCTGCGTGCCGTCTAAATTCTGAATTCTTCCCTTTTCCATTGATCCTGTTAACGCAAAATTATCATTAATATCTCCGCTTAACCCATAAATATTCGATTCAGAAACCGACCCCGGGCCATGCAATGTCGCATGTGCCAAGGATCCTTCAAGCTTTCTACCGCCATTGATCCGTGCCAATCCATATTGTTCACTCTCTGATAATCCTTCCCGACTTGTCCCGAAAGTCTTCGTCGATGCTAACTGCAATTGTTCGCTCAATTTGCTTACAGTCCCAAACGAATAACTTGTTGTTTTGCCGTCAACAGAAGAATCACTCATCGAGATCTGACTCTCGGATGTCGTTTTGTCATTGATCTTTGAAGATCCTCCCAATGTCATCGTTGATGTTTTACCGCCGGAAGATAATTCCGTTGAACCAAATGAAGTCGTGACACTCGCATCATCGGTAACTTTCGCCTGCGCTCCGACCGTCGAGGTCTTCGAAACTAACCCGCCGACAGCCGAAGTCATGGCCTGTTCGGCATTTAAGCTCACATTATTCGTCACATTGGCATTGACTCCAACCCTTGTAGCTGTTCCTTCTTTGGATAAAGTTTCCGATGCCGCAATTGTTAATTTTTCCTGAGGTTTATATGTTGCACCAACGGTCGTCGCATAATCCTTCTTTCCATTCAAAGAAACCTGCTCGCCGGCAGACACTGTCAACTTATCATTGACCGTATAATCCACATTCACAGCAATGATATTCTCAGCGACATTAGTTTTTGATTCAAATTGATCTAATTTATTCGTCACCTCTTGCCGGCGATATTCTGCAGTTAAATTCAACCGGCGCAATTCATGAACGATCTGCAAAAGTGTCGTCGCTGTTTTTTGCGCCCCGACTTGAGCCTGTGTCTGCAGATTCCCGCTGTTAAGTAAACTTTGAATATCATGTTTTGCGGTAAAGCGTGTTTTATCTGAAATATCATAAACAGCCCCAAGTCCGATCAATTCTTTACCCTGCTGCGCCGTTGTAGCGGAACTTGAAAAATCACTATCGATCCATTTATAGTACGAGGTTAATCCCAACCGATTAAAGAGCCTTGCGTCTCCAGACATTCCATAAGCTTTGCCTTCTGCATTCTCACTCGTCGACAATTCAGAGAAAGTCAACCCGCCGTCCGTTGAGACAAACGATCCTTGAGCCTGCGATGCTGACTGGGCGATCTCAGCTTTCACAACAGCATTGTCACCTAAATGGACCTTAACATCGGCGCCTTTTAATTCATAATCGTTCGTTTCAAGACTTTCCTTAACGTAAGTCGTCCCAACGCTCACATGATCGGTAACCGCCTGTTGAACACGTAAGCCGATATTATCCTCATTATATTTATCTTTGACATCATACTCATAATCCACGACGACATAAGCGAGATTTCCGCTTAAGAGCTCATCGGAAATTATAGAATAACTTGTGACGATCAGCGATACAGGCTTCCAGAAAATGATCCGTCCGCTGCCATCATCGATCTGATAATCCGCGCCTTCCTTCATTTCCCTCGAGGAAACAACAACCCCCGTAGTCTTATCGCGCACTTCGATCGTTACTTTATCCGAACCTTCAATGATCCCGCGATGTTTTAAATAATACAACGATCCGCCGGTCGCGAGGAATTCATTGTGCGCGGACTTCTGATTGGCTTGGGCTCTAAAGACAACCATCTTACTGCGTGGATCACCGAATTTGGTCGAGCTTAAGCTTTGATAATCAACTTTCCCGCCGTAAAGGGTTCTTGAGAACTTCGCGAACTCTGTATCGCTAAAGCCGATCGTATAATTCCCCCAAATTGCCGACGATTTATCCCATTCCAATAACAAATATAAATTCCCTTGCGTATCGGCTGCTTGATAATCCAGAGTCGACTTATCGCCATAGATCGGATAATATTCATCCGATTTGATATCTTTGAACAATTCTTTCTTCTTTCGATCACTGTCAAAACTCGATGTAATGATATATTTCCCAAGGATCTTTCCCTTTAAGTAATAAGCCATTTTCCCTTCCGTCCAGAACCCTTGACTGTATTTATCATCGGGGCTCACAGGTTCAACGCTGCCTTGATGGAAGGTATAACCGGCTTTCGCATCCCCCATCCCGACGAAGAAGAAGTAATCATCACCAACTTTTAATGTCTGTGAGTGCGATCTGACCGACGATCCGACATCCTGCTTGATCGCAAGGATCGTATCCGCATCTCTTCGTTCCGGAGAAAGCAATTGACTGACATTATCTGGATTTTCCTGAACAACCAATTCATAATCCCCTTTCGGCAAGATAACCTCGATCGGAGCTTGAGCTTGATCAGGCTGACTGATATTACTTTCCAATAATTCCCGTGCGGTCAATCCGGCCTGTTCGACGATCGGCAATTCAGTCAACAATTCCCCTTGCTTATTCTTGATCTTAATAGAACTGATCTTCGAAGCCAGCGGATCGATCACGATCGATTCCCCATCTAAAAGGATCGTCTGAGTCTTGTGATCATCTTTTTTATTCTCCTCAGAAAGCCACGCGAGATAATCCTTACGATTGTCCTTGCGACTATCTAAAAATGCTTGATATTCTTTTTCTGTCTGAAGGATCTTGATCGGCAACGCATGCGAATTGGTTTCATCAAATTTCTGATCTTTTGATTCCACATAAACGCGATACGCGTAATTCCGGTCCAATCGAATAAATTCTCCCTTATTATCCCGCCCATCCCAATAGACCGGGTCATGGATATTAAAGCGATTCCCCTCGAACGATTGAATGGTTTTATTTGTATCCTGATCAACGATCTCCAGCTTCCAAGAATCAATGAACGGATCATAATTGGTAAAGATCCTGAATTCCGCCTTCTCTGCAAAGAGATTATTATAAGAAACGATCGCACCGCCAAAAATACTGGCGTTAAGCCGAGGTTTTAGTTTTTCTTTATTTTGTGTGACTTTAATTCTTGACGCAAAGAACGATTGATCATCCGATGGAACGATCCCATCATTAAGAGAAACACCAAAATTCACTTTGCTTAAAATACCTGGAGTAATGTCAACAATAACGACCTTCTCGGTTGTTAAATGATATCCTCTAGGAAGTGTTGCTTCATCAACTCTAAATAAATGCCGGCCCGGAGCGATCGACGGAATATGGAATTGCCCGTTTGGATCCGTCACGACAACGGTTCCATCCTCCATAACGATCCTAACATTGGGGATCGGATCCTCGGTGATCGTTTCCTGATCCATCTGAACAAATTCAGGCGCATCTTGAAGGCCATTCTCATTTTTATCAAAGAAGACTTTCCCAAGAACAGTTCCCAGATCAAATAATGGATCAAGAACAACTTTGACCGTCTCACTGGCATTATTAGAAAGCCGATTGCCCGTCACATATCGCGCAAAAGCGGTATTATCATATTTTCCTGGAGTGACACCGCTGCCGACGACAAGCTGATATTTTAAGATCATAGTCCCATTAGGAGGAACTGTCCCTATCGCAAATTGAAGCGGCCGTCCGCCGGATGGATCGGCAATAGGAACGCCATCCATCGTGACCCTGTTTGAAAGATATTTAAATCCAGCCGGAATAAGATCTTCGATCCTAACCTCGGTGACCGGATGCGCAGACAGATTCTCAATTGTGACCGTATAAGTCACGATCTCGCCGATCCGGACTTCCTTCTTATTTGCATCTTTCGTTAAACGCAAGATCTGTCCGCTGGCGTCCATCGGATGATCCATTTCAATGATCACACCGGATACTGTAAATGTTTCCCCTTTTGACCCGGTAACGATCGTTCGATTTGACGGGAATGTCGATAACGTTGAAGGATAAGAATACAGATCAGCTGAAACAGTAATGTAATAATTATTATTCGCCGTTAAAAAGCTATAGAACCCATCGGCGCCCGTCGTCACCGGATTCACATCGGTCGAAGCAAGGTCTGTTCCCACAACAGCCCGCTGATTATCTGACGAGCGATAAATAGTGACCGTTGCGTTGGCGATCGCTTGATTGGTGACCGAGTCAAAAACAATCCCAAAAGGATCAGTTAAAGAAACACTGACAATATTGGTCGCCACTCCATCCACTGTTGTGGTCAAATAATTTGTCCCTTTAGGCAAAGCAGTGGTTAGCGTAATAGAATAATTACCATTAGCATCCGTCGTGCCTGTTCCGACACTCGTCAATAATAAACTCCCATTTAGATCTTTTGCTTTGATCGTGACCGCTGTATTCGCCAATCCCTTCCCTTTGATCGTTGGTTTTGACCCATTGATCCTATCTCCATTCGCATGCGAGGTGATCGTCGGCTGCTGATCTGTTGTCGGAGCGGAAACGATCGTAATATTGATGGTGTTGCCGAAGGAAACCCCGACATAAGCTGTTAACGTATTTGCTCCCACCGCCATAGCCGTAGAAAGTTCAATTCGGAAATTCCCGCTGGCATCAGCAGTCGTTGTCGCGATCGTCGCATTACTGCTGTCTTTGATCGTGACCGTTGCCCCCGCGGTCGCTCTCCCGATAATTGTTGGAGTTGTATCAGTTGTCCTTACATCCAGAGGAACATCAATAGCAAGTATTTGGAAGATCCAATTAGCATTATTCGTCCCGCCGTCGGTACAATTTGTACACGTGATCGTATTGGTTAACGCATCAGAGTTATTAACATTAAGATACTGAACATACTGCGCACTGGCCGGCGTTATGCTCCACTGATCGGCGGAAGCTAATGTCGAGACGTTCAATGTTATTAAATTACCGACTGTTCCGTTTAACGTTAATGTGTTGCTGACCGTTTGATTGGTCCCGGTGACAAATAAAAGCGTCTTTCCTCCCGTTGAACTAGTTAAGTTATAAAACGTCGTATCTCCTGTGAATGTGGCCGTTGCGGCGGAATCAAAGGTAACCGTCCCGGTATTAGCTGTAAATGTCCCGCCGGAATGTGTCCAGCTTCCGGCAACAGTAAATGATTTTCCGGTTGTCGGAGCGGTTAAAGTTCCACTGCTGATAACGACGCTGCCATTGGCGTCAATATTTCCATTGGTTGCAGTCAAAGTTCCGCCGTTAACGGTCAATGTTCCGGTCGTTGTTAATGTGTTTGTATTTGTTGAAATATCTAACTGACTCGAAGAAATATTTAATGCTCCCGCAATTGTCAGATTAGCATTCGTTCGAAAAATATCTTTGGTGGCATTAACATCATTGATCGTTAAATTGAAATAATCCGTGCCTGAGCCAAAATCAGGCAAGGTGCGCGTATCAACCGTTCCGTCGCCATTACCAACAAAAACGAATGTCCCAGAATCAGTATCCGTCGTTGTGATACTGATCGTTTCACTGCCCATTGCCCGAACAGTTCCGTTATTGCTCAACGTACTATCGATCGTTAAATTCTTAGCATTCAAGCTGACCGTTGCACCGGTATTGATCGTTAAATTCTCAACACGAGTATTGGTCGCAAGCGTTGGATCATTAGCAACACTTGCAATGACAGCAGTATCCTCATCATTTGGCACAACACCTAAGTCCCAATTATCCGCCGTATCCCAATCGGTTGATGATGATCCATCCCACGTGATCGTTGCTCCGCCGAAAGCCCAATTAGTATTATTTCCATTGGGTTGTGATGAATTACGTGCGACCAATGTCAAGCCGCCCGCAGCATTGGAATCGCGAACATTTAAATATTGCAATGTCTGAACGCCACCGGCTTGTAATTTCACATAAGCTTCCGTTGCGGCACTGCTACTGTTAATAGAAAGGATATTTCCAGAGGTTCCAGTTAAGATCAACGCATGGGTAATGATCGGGGCGTTAGCTTGAGTAACGGTTGTTGAAAATGTTAACGTATCCGCCGAAGTCACCGCTTTTGTTAAGTTATAGAATGTCGTGGCACTCGCGGATAATGTTTGAGCTGTCCCATCAAGAGTGACCGTCCCGGATGAATTTGTAAATGTCCCGCCTGATTGTGTAAAGTTTCCGGCGATCGTAAATGATTTTCCGGTTGTCGGCGCTGTTAATGTCCCGCTTGATATCGTTACAGCGCCATTGGCATCAATATTACCGTTCGTCGCCGTTAGTGTACCGCCGTTAACGGTTAATGTTCCTGTGGTTGTTAAAGTATTTGTGTTCGTTGAGATGTTCAATGTACTGCGCGTAACATTAAGTGTTCCGGCAGTCTTTAGCGATTGTCCGGCAGTGACGACAAAAGAATCCGGTGTCGCTGTCGAATCGTCAATGGTCAAATTAAAGAAATCGGTCGCGCCGAATTCAGGCAGAGTGAATGTTTCGCTGATACCATCCGAATCTCCGACAAATTTAAAGGTCCCCTGCGCGACATCCATCGTTCCAAAACTTAAAGTTTGATTACCGGCAAGAATGATCGTTCCATTATTTGTCAAGACACCGGAAACGGTCAGATTATTCTGAAGAAGCGTAACCGTCGCGGAAGTTTGGAGCGTCATTGTTGTTACAGTTACTGCTCCAGATAGGATCGGCTGCACTCCGCCGCTGCCCGTAACATCTGGAATAATAACGATGTCCGCTGATCCAGGAACAGCTCCCAGATCCCAGTTGCCTGCTGATGTCCAAGCCGTACTGACATCCCCCTGCCAAGTAAATGTCGTTCCGCCGAAAACCCAATTGGTATTATTACCCGCATTCGTTGAACCGGTTCCGGCGATCAAGGTTAAACCGCCGCCGGCGTTTGAATTTTTAACATTTAAATAAGACATCGCCTGAAGCCCAGCCGGCAAGAGATTGATCGCAAACTGAGTCGGCGTAGCATCATCATCATCGCTATTGATCGAAAGCAAATTAAGGGCATCATTTCCGTTCATCGTTAAAGTCCCGGCAATGGACTGCGTCCCGGCGCTTGGGAAAGTTAACGTATCGGTAGTTGCCGTGGATTTTGTAAAATTATAAAAGGTGGTGCTTCCTGTGATGGCCTGATTGGTTCCATTAAAGTTAACTGTTCCTGTTGTCGCGTAAATCGTAGCTGTCCCTGAGTTAGCCCAATTGCCCGCGATATCAATAGTCTGCCCGTTTTCATCCAAAGCACCTGCCGTATTGGAGAAATTTCCATCAATATTAACAGTATTTGTTGTTAATTGAAGTGTTCCCGCTCCGGTATGTGAAAAATTATTAAAGAGTTTTCCAACAGCCGTTCCACCGGAATTGAGTGTTTGAGTTCCGCTGGACTTGGTAAATGATGCCGTTCCTGTTCCGGGAGTATAAGTTCCCGTATTCGTCCAATTCCCGCTGGTTGAAACTGTTCCGGTCGATGTCTGTAAAGTCCCCTGGATCGCAAGATCGCCTGCGACATTCAAAGTCCCTGTGTTGACATTAACTGTTGAACCCGCAGGAACAGTCAAACCGGCAGCTAGGGCTGATGAGGCAAGGAAAAGGCTAAGAAGGACAGCAATTAGGTGCCTGCCCAGGTACCTGCCATTGCCATTTAGGTACCTGGTACCTTTTTGCATAAGGAACATGGTACTTAATGCAAAAAGGTACCAGGTACCTAAATGTGCTTGCGCGACCATTCCTAATTTTCCCCTAAACATTCTCACCCTTAAACTTCTCCTTAAATTCCGCATCACCTAACACACACACTCTTCGGTCTAGTAAGTTAAGTTCTTCCCCTTGATAATTATGAACAAGCACTCGATATCCAGCCTGCCGTTCTTCGGGTGATTTCCCTAAATTTAAATAAAGAATATGCTGATCGATCGCGATCGGTCCGCTCTTTCCGAAAGCCAAACTGTTATATCCCGACCATTCATAAAGCCTTGGATCAGCCGCAATGTTCGCCTTCACCGGATTCATGTCAATATAACGCGAACAGGCATAGAAATATCTCTCCGACTGAACAATAAAACTTTTAAACCTCCCCTGAAAAACATGTCCATTATGATCATGCGTTTTATTAAAATATTTCGCGTAAGCCTTGGACACATGTTCCATGAATTTAGACAAACTTCCCTCTTCCATCGGCTCAACAAGCAGATGAATATGATTGTCCATCAAGACATAATTATAAAGTTTTACGGGATAAATTTTGCGAGTTTTGTCGACGAGGGAGAGATATTCCTGAAAATCCTGGGAGGACTTAAAAATAGCTTGCTGATTATTCCCACGGCAAATAACGTGGTGCAAATAACCGGCATCTTGGATGCGTATAGGCCGAGGCATGAACCAATTCTATCAACCTGGCACCTTCCTGTCAAGGGGTTCCAGCTACTTTTTAATAGGAGGGTAGACGGAACCGGAAGTGGAAGTGGAAGTGAATGACTTGTTTACGGGAGATAAATAGTAAAAGAAATCATTGTGGAAGATAGTCGCTAAAAACGAACAGATATCAGAAAATATCCTTTCCGATAAAACAACTCGTTGTGGGCGGTAATAAACCGTTCGCTTGGTGTATTCAATGATAAAAGCCATATTTGCCGAACACCCCGCCCTATTTCCGACAATCTTATGATAAAAATTGGGATCAACCAATTCACCGGAATTCCACACACGCCCCCAGGTATCTGTCGCGCTGCCTAATGTATATGTGGCCATCGTAGTCGTGAGGTTCCCTGTAGTTTGCGAATTCGAATAGGACACATCCCCATCGTACGACATCCGCATACTGATCGTCCTTGTTGTACAGTTCGTTGCCCCGACCCTGGCATCAAGAGACAAAGCAATTCCTGTAATAACATGTTTTGAGGTAGTATCTGTCGAATAACCAGTCATAGCATAGACAGACGTATTGGCGGTCTGGACCGATGTCGATTGGCAATAATTTAAGTCATCGATTGTCAGATCGGTACCATCTCCAAGACTACAGGTCGACCAGGTTGCACCTTGATCAGCCCCTGTTCCGGCTTCGGTCTGTGTATCATCGGTATAACAATAAGCCAGATCATGAGCCATGCCATAGAAAAAAAGAATCATGGCTATTAATATAGGCTTATTTAACTTTTTCATAAAGAAATAATTCATTGCTAGTTATTAAACGTATACGTCACGCAGATCAAATACGTATCTGTTGTCGGACTCGGGGTGTTCGTTGTGTCAAATTGGAAACTTTCGTAAGCCACAAGTGCATTACCGGCGGTAACAGCGGCCTGCGTTGGAGTCGTTGTTCCGGTGGCACAGGTCGGATTCGTCCCGGTAATTGTCATCGCGTTCGCCGCATCGTCCTCAAGGGTAAATGTCGCTGGTGTTGTACACGTCCCTTCGCATTCGCACCAAACGTTGGTGATCGTAACTCCCGCACCGAAAGCCCCCATGTTCACGTTATCATCCGTACTGTCAATATTCTCTATAGATACACATTTTGAAGCCAGCGCCGTCATAGGGACAGTATTAAACCCGCTTCCATCAGCAACAAGCAAATTGCCGCTTGTCGGCGTCGTACTGTTAATATCCGCAATGTCCGCCGCCGTCAATGCATCCGCCGCAACCTGTAATGAACCCGCAGCTGTGATCGTCGCATCGCCTGTCATCGCAATGCTATTGTATCCATTGCTGTCACCGATCAAAATATTTCCACTCGTCGGCGTCGTACTGTTAATATCCGCAATATCCGCCGCGGTTAATGCATCCGCCGCAATCTGCAATGACCCCGCCGCCGTGATCGTCGCATCGCCTGTCATGGCGATACTGTTATATCCATTGCTATCACCGATCAAGATATTTCCACTCGTCGGGGTTGTACTATTTATATCCGCAATTTCACTCGCATCGATACTATCAGCCGGTAAAACGATCTCGCCTGTTCCGGTTCCGTCGGTCGTGAATGTCCAGGAATCTGTCGTTGAATCCCCAATGGTCCCGGCCACATTTCCGGTTATGATCGGGTTCGCTCCGACATTGATCGAATTAACAATCTCAGCGTCTGAAACATCGATCGCATCCGTTATGCCCGTATCTGTTCCCGCGGCAATTTTGATTCCATCTGTCATGGATGCAGCAACAGTAGAACTATTCAAGATAGTAATACCTGCTTCATAAGAACCCGCTGCGGCAACGGCTGTATCTGAGGCCGTTAACCTGATCCCAAAAAGATCAGCGTCCGCGTCATCAGCTTGAAGTGTTAAATCGATTGCGTCAAAATCTCTAGCTGTTGTGGCCCCATCATTAACAATTAAAGTTCCTAGAAACATATCAGAACCTGTAGCATTTCCCGAAATCTGATTAACCTGCAAAGCCGCAACTGTCGCGGCAGCTCCTGAATTTATAGCAATAGCAGTATTATTGGCACTCTGGGTAAATGTCCACCCCCCTGTCATCGTTGGAGTCATGGCATAATTTAAAGTCAAAGCTCCTGTCGAACCGATCGTCGCATCCCCACTCATCGCCATACTGTTCCACGCCACACCATCTGCAATTAATAAATTCCCGGCGGTGGCGGTGTTGCTATTGACATCAGTAAGGGCTACCAACGTTGTCATCGAACCAATACATGTCATTGACCCAGCCGCGCTGATCGTACAATCTCCGCCCATAGGAACACTCGTATAACCATCGCCACCGCCAACTAAAATATTTCCGTTCGTCGGTGTTGTACTGTTGATATCTGCTATGTCTGCGGCTGTTAAGGTATCATCAGCAACTTCTGATGTTCCAACGGCGCTACTGGCGATCGTTAATACCCCGGTCGCATCAATTGTCGCATCACTAGATAACGCCACACTCGTAAATCCGTTGGCACTGCCAACCAAAATATTGCCGATCGTCGGTGTGACACTGTTAATATCGGCAAGGTCGGCTGCCGTTAACGTGTCATCAGCAACTTCCGATGTTCCTACCGCACTACTTGCGATCGTCAAAACTCCCGTCGCATCAACCGTTGCATCACTTGATAACGCCACACTCGTAAAACCATTGGCGCTGCCGACTAAAATATTGCCGATCGTTGGAGTTATGCTGTTAATATCGGCAATGTCTGCCGCGGTTAAGGTGTCATCAGCAACTTCCGATGTCCCTACCGCACTGCTTGCGATCGTAATTGCCCCAAGACTATCGATCGTCGCATCAGAGCTCATCGCCATACTGTTCCACGCGACACCGTCGGCAATAAGTAAATTCCCAGCGGTTGCGGTATTACTGTTGACATCACCCAGATCTTCAAGGTCATTGGCCGCAATATTAACACCAGCGCAACTGATCACACCGGCAGCATCGATCGTACAGCTGCCACTCATCGTCACACTCGTATAACCATTCCCGCCGCCAACTAAAATATTCCCGTTCGTCGGTGTTGTACTGTTGATATCTGCTATGTCTGCGGCTGTTAAGGTATCATCAGCAACTTCTGATGTTCCAACAGCACTACTTGCGATCGTCAAAACTCCCGTGGCATCGACCGTCGCATCACTTGATAACGCCACACTCGTAAATCCGTTGGCACTGCCAACCAAAATATTTCCGATCGTCGGTGTGACACTGTTAATATCGGCAAGGTCGGCTGCCGTTAACGTGTCATCAGCAACTTCCGATGTTCCTACCGCACTACTTGCGATCGTCAAAACTCCCGTCGCATCAACCGTTGCATCACTTGATAACGCCACACTGGTAAAGCCGTTGGCACTGCCAACCAAAATATTGCCGATCGTTGGAGTTGTGCTGTTAATATCGGCAATGTCTGCCGCGGTTAAGGTATCATCAGCAACTTCCGATGTCCCTACCGCACTGCTTGCGATCGTAACCGCCCCAAGACTATCGATCGTCGCATCGGAGCTCATCGCCATACTGTTCCACGCAACACCGTCGGCAATAAGTAAATTCCCAGCGGTTGCGGTATTACTGTTGACATCACCCAGATCTTCAAGGTCATTGGCCGCAATATTAACACCAGCGCAACTGATCACACCGGCAGCATCGATCGTACAGCTGCCACTCATCGTCACACTCGTATAACCATTCCCGCCGCCAACTAAAATGTTCCCACTCGTCGGAGTTGTACTGTTAATGTCCGCAATGTCTGCCGCCGTTAATGCATCCGCTGCAACCTGTAACGAACCCGCAGCCGTGATCGTCGCATCACCGGTCATAGCGATACTATTGTAGCCATTGCTGTCACCGATCAGAATATTTCCACTCGACGGCGTTGTACTGTTGATGTCCGCAATGTCGGCGGCTGTTAATGCATCCGCTGCAACCTGTAACGATCCCGCAGCCGTGATCGTCGCATCACCTGTCATGGCGATACTATTGTAGCCATTGCTGTCACCGATCAAGATATTTCCACTCGACGGTGTTGTACTGTTAATGTCCGCAATGTCGGCCGCCGTTAATGCATCCGCCGCGACCTGTAGAGAACCCAGCGCCGTTATTGTCGCATCTCCTATCATGACCATACTATTCCACGCCACACCATCCGCGATCAATAAGTTCCCAGCGGTCGCGGTGTTACTGTTGACATCACCCAGATCTTCAAGATCATTAGACGCAAGATTAACAGCAGCGCAAGAGATCACACCCGCCGCATCGATCGTACAGCTACCGCTCATCGTCACACTCGTATAACCATTCCCGCCGCCAACTAAAATATTCCCGTTCGTCGGTGTTGTACTGTTGATATCTGCTATGTCAGCGGCTGTTAAGGTATCATCAGCAACTTCTGATGTTCCAACGGCGCTACTTGCGATCGTCAAAACTCCCGTGGCATCGACCGTTGCATCACTAGATAACGCCACACTCGTAAATCCGTTGGCACTGCCAACCAAAATATTGCCGATCGTCGGTGTGACACTGTTAATATCGGCAAGGTCGGCTGCCGTTAACGTGTCATCAGCAACTTCCGATGTTCCTACCGCACTACTTGCGATCGTCAAAACTCCCGTCGCATCAACCGTTGCATCACTTGATAACGCCACACTCGTAAAACCATTGGCGCTGCCGACTAAAATATTTCCGATCGTTGGAGTTGTGCTGTTAATATCGGCAATGTCTGCCGAGGTTAAGGTATCATCAGCAA
>CAYGEE010000031.1:0-20807 GCA_964348765.1 uncultured Planctomycetales bacterium
ACATAATAGAGATTCCCAGTAATCTTGGAATATAAAATTACTAAAGGTAATTGCAATGTGTTTGGTTTTATCAACATTTTTGGAATCCTGTAAATTATTTGCTTATTGCACTAATCTTTTGAGAATCTAGACTGGGTGTTGTAAGATGGGATAGCAGCATTTCAATATTATATTAATGTCAATTCAAATGGATAGGAAATGATATGGCAAAAGCGGAAGCTTCTGTTAGCACTCGGTGATTTTATAAAGAAATGATTCCTGTAATAGAAGTTACAGGAAGAATATGGCTTTTTTTGTCAGAATTGGAAAACGGTGGGGCAGAGATAGGTATGGAACCCTCACAAATTTCGTACGAGAACTGGAGCACCAGAGCACAAAAGAGAACATGAGGACTAGCGAGAACCAGAGCACAAAGAGAACAGTGGTTGTCGTCGCTGGTTTGCAATATATATTGTAACTCGTATCTTTGGTTGCAATATTTAGATTAGCTTGTTATAATCAAAATAAATAGCCTTGCCACAGTTTTTATTTGTCGACGAGGATATGAATCATTGCTTTGATCCTTATTTTGGCTTTATAATTTAATTATCGATTTAAGAGCTTTGTCGCAGGTCGCCAAAGCCTGAAAAGGATAGGGTTTTAAAGTCGAAGGGGTGGGGCTCCAAACCCCATCCCGTACTTAAAGGGGACATATGTCAACAAATGCTATTAAAAAACAAATTGTTAAAAATAAACATTTAAAATTGCGTGATCATTTATGGCCAAATTTAAAAGAAGGTGAAATCTGGAATCGTTTAAAAAGCGTAGGATTTACAACAATTCCACGAACACTTTCAATTTTTATGACAATAATGGACAAAATGGCGCCTAAAGGAAAACCTGTTTCTGCTGTTTATTTTGAACTTTGGTGCAGGGCCTATGATGAGCATTTTGTCGTTTTAGTTAATAAACAGGAAATGGCCTTTCATTCTGGTTTCACGGGTGAAAGAGGGGTGCAAACTTGGACTAGTAGGATAGATGTTTTAGATAAATTAGGATTTATTAAAACCGCTCCAGGCCCTCAAGGTCGTTTAAGTTATGCTTTGATCATAAATCCGTATTGGGTTATTAAATCACATAGTAAGAACAAAACGCCTGGGTTAACAAATGATCTTTTGAATGCCCTCATGGGAAGGGCAAGCGAAATTGGTGCAGAGGATGATATTTAAGAGGACATTGTTAGTATAGAGAAGAAGTAGGAAATAGATAATGCGGTTAATTAAGAACATTGGTAACGATAGAGTAATCGACGAGTTAAAGAAGGGCTCGCCATCTGTTTCTCTTGATATTGTTTCGTCAGCGTTTTCTCTCTTTGCATTCGTGGAACTGAAGGAACAGTTAGCTGCTCTTGAAGGATGCCGTTGTTTACTGCCTCTTCATGGGCTTTCTGTCTTGGGCTCTGATAAAGATAGGGTCTTTCGTAACCGTCTTTTATCACAGCATATTGCTAATCAATGTTTACAGTGGATTACTGCTAAAGGTGAAGTTAAAGGTTTACCAGGTACACCGCCCCAATCATTGTTAAGTCTCACTGATGCCGGCGGTGTTAAGCGTGTCATTACGGGGAATTGTTCCTTTTCTACAGATGGTTTGGGCATACTTCCAGGTGATCAATTAGGTCTTATCCAGTGCTCTGAAACCATCGAGGAAGGGCAACTGCTTACAACCTGGTTTGAGCAACTCTGGTCTGGCATTCCCCAATCTATCAAGGATAAAGAGCAAATTCAAAATGCGCTTCGCACAATCGTTGAACATAAATCGCCAGCTTTAATTTACTTTTCTATTCTTAATCCCTTATTTGGTGATCTTGGTTCTGGCTTAGATGAAGATAAGGTTATCAAGTCTGCAACGGGAATCCGCAATACTGTCGTTTGGAAGAAACTTTTCAAGTTTCAACGAGATGGCGTCGTTGGTGCTATTGATAAGATTGAACGCTATGGGGGATGTATTATTGCAGACAGCGTGGGTCTTGGTAAAACTTTTGAAGCTCTAGCGGTGATCAAATATTACGAACTTCGTAATGATCGTGTTCTTGTCCTTTGTCCTAAGCGCTTGCGTGATAACTGGACACTTTATAAAGTTAACGACCGCAGGAATTTTCTCGCATCTGATCGTTTTAATTACGACGTTCTTAATCATACTGATCTTTCCCGGGACAATGGTTTGTCTGGAGATATTGATCTTTCTTCTGTGAACTGGGGGAATTATGACTTAGTTGTTATTGACGAGTCACACAACTTTCGTAATAAAGTTGCCAATAGAGACAAAGAAAGTCGATATGACCGTTTAATGCGACGGATTATTCAAGAAGGGGTTAAGACAAAAGTATTGATGCTTTCGGCTACGCCAGTGAACAGTCGCTTAAATGATCTTAAGAATCAAATTGCATTTGTTACAGAAGGTATAGATACCGCATTGACGGATATAGGAATTCCAAGCATTGAGCAAAGTATACGTTTGGCACAGGCACAGTTCAATCGCTGGTTGAATATCAAAGAATCAGAGAGAACATCGACTCGTCTATTAGATATGTTAGGTTTTGATTATTTCAAATTGTTAGATACATTGACTATTGCACGTTCTAGGAAACACATTGAGAAGTATTATGGTATTACTGAAACGGGTCGATTCCCACGACGGTTAAAACCATTGAACTACAAACCTAATGTTGACAATTCGGGTGGATTCCCGCTTATTGAGGAAATAAATGATGAGATTAGACGACTTAATCTAAGTGCGTATGCACCGTTACGTTATGTATTGCCTCAAAAACAGGCTGAGTATGATAAGAAGTACAGTACGGAATTAAAGAAGAATGGGGTTTTCTTCCGCCAATCAGATCGTGAAGAAAGTTTAATTCACTTGATGCGTGTGAATCTACTAAAGCGTATGGAAAGTTCTGTTATATCTTTCGCTTTGACACTTCAAAGACAATTAGAAGATGTAAATGGCCTTTTAAGCAAGATCGAGTCACATGAAGAATCTGTGGAAGAGCTATCTATTGAGGACATTGAAATTGATGATGATGAATTTGAAACGCTTCTAATTGGTCGTAAAGTTAAGGTCCTTCTGCAAGATGTTGATCGTATACGTTGGCGTCAGGATCTTGTTGAAGATCGTAATCGTATGGCATCGTTGTTATCAGCAGCATCTCAAGTTGGCGTTATAAAGGATGCCAAGCTTGAGAAACTTAAAGAGGCGATTTCTAGCAAGGTAAGAACTCCAATCAACGAGGGGAATAAAAAGGTTTTAGTGTTTACAGCTTTTGCGGATACAGCGAATTACCTATATGCAAATTTATCAGTTTGGGCAGGTAAAGAACTTAACCTACATACAGCTATTGTAACAGGATCAGGAACTAACAAGACAACATTACCAAAATTGAGAACCGATCTAGGCAGCGTTCTTTCTGCATTTGCTCCAAAAGCTAAAGAGCGTCCGCAAGAAATGGTCACAGAAGGACAGATTGATCTTTTAATCGCAACAGATTGTATTTCTGAGGGACAGAACCTTCAGGATTGTGACTGCGTTATCAATTATGATATTCATTGGAATCCTGTTCGTATTATCCAGCGTTTTGGACGTATAGATCGTATCGGTTCACCTAATGAAGCTATACAGTTGATAAATTTTTGGCCCAATATGGAGCTCGAAGAATATATCAATTTGGAACAGCGTGTTAGCGGGCGTATGGTGCTTTTGGATATTTCTGCGACCGGTGAAGAAAATATCATCGAGCAGCAGGCGGGTAATAAAATGAACGATCTGGAGTACCGCCGTAAACAACTTTTGAAACTTCAGGATATAGTTATTGATATGGAAGATCTTTCAGGGGGTATTGCTATTACGGATCTTACCCTAAATGACTTCCGTATTGAT
The DNA here is from genome assembly GCA_964348765.1 of uncultured Planctomycetales bacterium. GTDB lineage: Bacteria > Omnitrophota > Gorgyraeia > Zapsychrales > Zapsychraceae > CAYGEE01. The sequence continues at coordinate 3,919 of CAYGEE010000031.1, forward strand.
CTGGCTGGATTCCTTAAGGAACAACCAACTATTCTGGAAAAGGCACCGCTTGGTTCATTTGCTGTTTTAGGTCCCCAAGAGGATATTGCATCAGGTGTTATCTTTTGCTTGCGGGCTGTAGGGGAGAATGCTGTGAACGCTATAGAACCAGGATATCCTTTAGCGCCACATTATCTTGTTCATGTTGGCGAAAATGGTGAAGTCGTTCTTACTTTTACGCAGACTAAGCAAATATTGGACACTTTGAAGCGGCTTTCTATTGGACGCACCATACCTGGCCTTGGATCTTGTGAGAAATTTGATAAAATGACCCACAGCGGACGAAATATGGAGCACTATCAAGAGCTTTTGTCTAACGCTATAAGCACCATTGTTGGTAAGAAAGAAGATCGGGCAATCGCCAGTCTATTTGCACCTGGAGGTACTTATGCAATGAAAGGTGAGTTCGCCGGTATCAATGACTTTGAGGTTGTTTCTTATATTGTTATTTTGCCTGAAGACAATAAGGGATCTTCATGAGGACAGTTGCTGATGTTTTAGCAGCATTGGCATTACCAGCACAGTCACAGTTAGATAAGCGTGTGCCAAAGAAATTGTTTCTTGAGCAGGGAGCATTTGTTCCTGGTGACAAACGTAAGATACAAGATGGATTAGAAGAGCTAATTTGGGTGGCCGCGCTAAAGCCATCAAATATTGCGATAGCAGAATATCGTGATGCTGTAAGAGAGTATTTAGAGATAGCTGTTCTTTCAGTGGCTCTTAAGTCGGATGCTTCAAAGTCACGGATTATCGAATTGATTCATCGCACCATCCCGTATCCGGTGTTTTTGGTGTTAGATCAGGCCGATAATATTGATATTTCTTTGGCGCATAAGAGAGCTTCTGAGGGAGACTCTGGAAAAGTTGTGCTTGATGGGGAAATACTTTCTGTTTGTTTGAGTGAAGCTGTACCTGGTGAAAAAGAATTCTTGGGTTCACTATCAGTCGCAATTCAGCCTTCAGTGAATTTATTTGTGTTATACCAGGGCTGGTTGGATAAATTAACAGCGCTCAAGGTATCCCAGATTACGGGCGGCTTTATTACGACCGGTGATGCTTTTGGACGGTTGGAAAGCTTTAACGAGTATGAAACAATCCAGGTTAGACTTAAAGAATTGCGTGGATTGGCAGGAAAAGAAAGACAAATAAGCCGCAGGGTGGAATTAAACCTTGAGGTTCAACAATTAGAAGCTCGACTTGTACAGCTTGTTGAGATACTAAAAAGGTGAGGATGGTTATGAAAAAGTTAACATCTGAAGATCCGGTAACAAAAACAGCAGATATTACCGCTGGGAATATTGAAAAGTTAAAAGCGTTGTTTCCGGAAGTTGTCAGTGAAGACGGGATAAATGTAGATGTGCTTTATCAACTTATAGGCAAGACTGTTACGGATACTGAAGAAAAATACGGTCTTAATTGGCATGGTAAAAGAAGAGCTCGTCAGCTTGCGCTGACACCTTCGACAGGCACTTTACGTCCTTGTCCTGACGACAGCGTTGATTGGAATACTACAAAGAATTTGATGATTGAGGGAGATAATCTTGAAGTTTTAAAACTCTTACAGAAGAGTTATGCAGGGAAGGTGAAGCTGGTCTATATTGATCCTCCATATAACACAGGTAAGGACTTTGTTTATCCTGATAGTTTCCAAGACAATATAAAGAATTATTTGGGGTTGACTGGGCAGATTGAAGGTGGGCAGAAGATATCGTCTAATACTGAAGCTTCAGGGCGTTTTCATACAGATTGGCTCAACATGATCTATCCTCGAATAAAATTGGCAAGGAACCTATTGCGAGATGATGGTGTAATGTTTATCAGTATTGATGACAATGAAGTTGATGATCTTAAGAAAGTATGTGATGAGATATTTGGCGAGGAGAATAGGATAGGAATTATCTGTCATAAGGCAAGAGCATCTGTCTCAAATGATAAGATTATTTCATCGAACCATAACTTTATTCTTCTTTATGCGCGTAATGGGAATTCAGTCTTTGAAATGCGTGCTTTGTTTGGTTTACCACCTGAATTGGAAGGGTTTGATAAGAAGGATGCTCGTGGTGAGTTCAAATATGTACCTGTTGATGGACCTGGGGGAGCTGCAAAAGGTAATCCGCATTATACTTTTCTTGGCGTTACAGGTTATTGGCGTTTTTCTCAAGAGCGTATGCAGAAAATGTATGATGAGGGGTTGATTGAGAAGGTGGGATCTGGGTTGCAACAAAAGTATTATCTTGAAGAGGCAAAACAGTCACGCAAAACAGATACGACATGGTGGGATGAGAAGCTTTATACTTCGACTGCCTCATCAAGGCTCAAAGAATTGATGGATGGAGACGCTTTCGATAATCCCAAACCAGTTGAATTAGTACAGAAGATGCTGGAACTTTGGGGGAGAGGATCATCAGATCTGATATTAGATTTTTTTGCTGGTTCAGGAACTACGGGACATGCTGTTCTTGCTCAAAATGTTAAGGATAAACTATTTAGACGATTCATAACAATTCAACTTCCTGAGGCTCTTGACGCTACTAACAAAGATCAAAAGGAAGCTGCTGAATATTGTGATCGAATTGGTAAGCCTCGTAATATTGCCGAACTTACTAAGGAACGTCTTCGTCGATCTGTTAAGAAAATTAAGCAAGAGAATCCATTGTTTACTGGTGATCTTGGATTTCGAGTATTTAAGCTTGATTCAAGTAATATTCGTACTTGGGAGCCAAATCGTGAAGACTTGTCTGGTACTTTAGATGAGTCTGTTGAACATATAAAGACTGGTCGGACGGAAGATGATATTCTCTTTGAATTGCTTATTAAGCTTGGTCTTGAGCTAACGGTTCCAATAGAGAAGAAGATTATTGTTGGTAAGACAGTTTATAGCATTGGTGCTGGTGTTCTGCTTGTATGTCTTGCTACAGAAATTGCACTTAAAGATGTTGAATCTTTAGCGCTGGGTATAGCTGCTTGGCATAAGGTTCTTTCGCCAGCAGGGGAATGTAGTATTGTTTTTCGTGACAGTGCTTTTGGTAATGATGTTGCTAAGACAAATCTTGCTGCTCTTCTTCAACAGCACGGTTTGGAGAATATACGGAGTTTATAGGAGCTGAATAGATGAAACTGCATTTTGAGCCAAACTTAGATTATCAGTGGCATGCTATTGAAGCGGTTTGCGACCTTTTTCGTGGACAGGAGATCTGTCGCACAGAGTTTACCGTCACAAGGGAATTAAGTCCAAAGCAGATAACTATGACCTTTGCTCAGAGTGATCTGGGCGTTGGAAACCGTTTGTCATTACTGGATGATGAACTTCTAAAGAATCTTAATGATGTTCAGTTGCGTAACGGTCTGCCACCATCAGCGTTGTTAGAGACTGGGGACTTTACGGTTGAAATGGAAACAGGAACAGGTAAGACTTACGTTTATCTGAAAACAATCTTTGAGCTAAACCGTCGCTATGGCTTTACGAAATTTGTCATTATCGTTCCGTCAGTAGCGATCAAGGAAGGTGTTTACAAGTCTCTCCAGATCATGGAGGAACATTTCCGTTCTCTCTATGCCAATGTGCCGTTTGAATACTTCTTGTATGATTCTTCCAAACTTGGTCAGGTACGCAATTTTGCCTCAAGTCCTAATATTCAGATTATGGTCGTTACCGTTGGAGCAATCAATAAGAAAGATGTTAACAATCTTTATAAGGACAGCGAGAAAGTTGGCGGAGAAAAACCTATTGATCTAATCAAGGCGACACGCCCCATATTGATTGTTGATGAGCCCCAAAGTGTCGATGGTGGTCTTGAAGGACGCGGAAAAGAAGCTCTTGGTGGAATGTCGCCACTTTGTACATTACGTTATTCAGCCACCCATATAGTTAAACACAACATGGTGTATCGTTTGGATGCTATTGATGCGTATGATCGCAAGTTGGTAAAACAAATAGAAGTGGCATCTGCCAGTATTGAAGGAGCGCACAATAAGCCGTTTGTCCGTTTGATATCAGTTAGTAATAAGCGAGGCGTAATTACCGCTAAGGTAATGCTTGATATGCAAGCCGCGACCGGTGTTCAACGTAAAGAAGTCATGGTTCAGGATAAAGATGATCTGGAGCAAGTGACTGGACGCGCTATCTATCATGATTGTCGTATAGGAGAGATTCGGGTTGAGAAGGGCAAAGAATTTATGGAGCTGCGTACACCAGGCGGTGAGTCTTTCTTAAAGCCTGGTGAAGGCTATGGCGATGTCGATTCAATGGTAATTCAACGGGAGATGATCCGTCGAACAATTAAAGAACACTTGGATAAAGAGAAGCGTTTGCGTCCGCAGGGAATCAAGGTGCTGAGTCTTTTCTTTGTTGATGCAGTTGAGAAGTACCGTCAATATGACACGGATGGCAATATGGTTAAGGGACCCTATGCCAAGATCTTTGAAGAAGAGTATAAGCGTTACGCAGCACATCCAGACTATGTAACTTTGTTCAAGGAAGTTGATCTTTCTGCGGGGGTTGAGGATGTTCACAATGGATATTTCTCAATAGATAAGAAGGGTGGCTGGACAGATACTGATGAGAATAATCAGGGCAATCGTGACAATGCGGAACGTGCTTACAACTTGATCATGAAGGATAAGGAAAAGCTGTTAAGTTTTGAGACCTCGCTAAAGTTTATCTTCTCACATTCAGCCCTACGTGAAGGCTGGGATAATCCAAATGTCTTCCAGATCTGCGCTTTGCGTGAGATGGGAACTGAGCGTGAACGCCGGCAAACAATAGGGCGAGGTTTGCGTTTATGTGTTAATCAACAAGGTGATCGGTTACGTGGTTTTGAGATCAATACCCTTACGGTTGTGGCTAATGAAGGCTATGAGAATTTTGCCAAAGAGTTGCAAACTGAGATTGAGAATGAAACAGGTATACGTTTTGGTATTGTTGAAGACCATCAGTTTGCCGGCTTGACAGTTAAAGCGGCTGATGGTTCTGTTGCTCCGTTGGGAGTTGATAAGTCAAAAGAATTACAAGAGCATCTTCGTACCACAGGTTATATTGATTCTAAGGGGAAGGTGCAGGATAAGCTGAAAGAGGCTTTGAAGAATAATACTTTAGTGTTCCCACTGGAATTTGCCGCGATCCTTCCACAAGTTAAAGAAGTGCTTCGTAAATTATCTGGGCGGCTGGAAATTCGTAATGCAGATGAACGTAAACAAGTTAAAACACGTCAGGCAGTTCTTCATAGTTCTGAATTTAAGGCACTTTGGGATAGGATTAAACAAAAGACTACTTACCGTGTTTTCTTTGATAATGAAGCTTTGATAGAACAATGTACAAAAGCGATTCAGGGAATACCGGTCGCTAAGACACGCCTAGAATGGCGAAAGGCTGATATTGCTATAGGTAAAGCTGGGATAGAAGCAAAGCAGACGATGACTTCTGCGCCAGTTATTTTAGAAGAAATGGATATAGATTTGCCTGATCTTTTGACTGATCTTCAGGATAAGACGCAGATGACAAGAAAAAGCATTGTTCGGATCCTGAAAGAAAGTGGACGGTTGAATGATTTTAAACGTAATCCGCAGGAGTTCATTGAACGTACTGCTGAAGCGATTAATAGGGCAAAACGAATGGCATTGGTGGATGGGATTAAGTATCAGCGTTTAGGTGAAGACGAATACTATGCCCAGGAGTTGTTTGAGACTGAAGAACTTACTGGGTATCTAAAGAACATGCTCCTGGACGTTAAAAGATCTGTTTATGAACATGTTATATATGGGTCAGATACTGAGCGCACCTTTGCCGAGCAGCTGGAAGGGAATGAAGCGATCAAGGTTTACGCCAAGCTTCCCAGTTGGTTTAAGGTCCAAACTCCGTTGGGTTCATATAATCCGGATTGGGCCGTTCTTGTTGAAAAGAATGGGGGCGAGCAACTTTATTTTGTTGTGGAAACTAAAGCCAGCCTGTTTACGGATGATCTTCGTGATCGCGAGAGCAAAAAGATCGAATGCGGCAAGGCGCACTTTAAGGCACTTGAAGCAGGCATTGCACAACCAGCGCATTATGCAGTCGCAACAAAGTTAGATGATCTGCTTTCAGGGGCTGTATGACAAGTAGAAATGGTGATGTTGAAAGTTATATTATGAAAGGGACGACTCCTAATGGCTAGAGTTTGGCATATTAATAATGAATCTGAGAAAAAAAGCTTAATTGGCATCCTTCAAAAAGCAGTTCAATCAGCAAATCTCAATTTCATGATTGGTTCTGGCTGCTCTTGTCCTGTAATTCCCACTTTAGGTGGTATAGAAAAAAAGATTCAAGATCTGTTAGATGCCGAAGAGTCGGATGAGGCAGACTTGGAGGTTTTTGCTTATTTAAAATCTTTTCTAGATGCATATGAAAAACAAAATATTGACTCAGATGCTGAGGTAACGTGGGTTTTAAGTAACTACGTTTTGTTTTTGAGAGTCATTTTTCAATGTCTGTCGAAACGTGAAAATAATATTTTACCAAAACAAGCAACTATTTTTTCTACTAATTATGACTTGTTCGTAGAGAAATCATTTGAAATGCTTGGAATGCAAGCGAAGCTCAATGATGGGTTTAATAGAACTCCTTTGTTGTCCAATCGATTTGTTTTTTCTCCTGTCGAATTTTTCAATTCAGTGTTTAATAACGGGAATCTATACAACTACCAAGTCCAAATCCCTGCAATTAATCTTGTTAAAGTCCACGGCTCTTTAAGTTGGCAGTCTGAAGGGAATAATATTGTTTTTACGACTGATTGGTTGAAAAAAAGTATCGAAGACCACAAAAAGTTGATTGTCAGTAAAGATAAGGATGGAATCAGAAAGTTTAATCAGGGATTCACAGTAATTCTTCCAAAACAGGATAAATATAAAGACGCCATTCTTAATCAAACATATTATGATTTGTTGAGGATTTATTCAAATGAGCTTGATAAGGAAAATACGCTTTTAATCGTTATTGGTTTTTCTTTTTCCGATGATCATATTTTAGAGATAACCAAGCGCGCGCTAAAGAACCCGACGCTTAAAGTTGTGGTTTTCAGTCATAAAAGCGAGGAAGTCAAAATCTTCCACCAAAAATTTCTGCCATTTAATAATGTAGATATCGTCTTCTCGGAATCATCGGAGATTGCATTTTCTGATGCATGTCTATTTATGGAGAAGGTGTTGCCATTCGAGTCTGTCATAGATGAAGGAGTGCAATCTGCAAAATGAGTGAAGATGACCTTTTGAGAAAATCAATTCTTCGTGTTGGTGAAGTCTCTGGTATAGAGGGGCGGAAAGTTTTTGTTAAAATCGACAAGAACAAGAATTCTTCGGATTTGCTTTTTGATGGAGATGTTATTAAGAATGTGGCTGTTGGTGGTTATATAGAAATTAAAAAAGGGTTTATTAGCATAATTGGAAAAGTTGACGGTGAAAGATTACGAGAAGATGCTCTTGTTGATGCATTAGGCGCGAATCATTATCGGAAAGTTAATAAGAATGATCGTTCGTTAACATTGAGCCTTGTTGGTTATATTGGATTGAATGGGAGGTTTATTGGTGGTATCAAGGAGCTGCCCTTGATTGGCAACGAAGCATTTATATTAACGGAACAAAAAGTTCACAGAATTCACGATTTAATAAAGGGGCCCTCGTCACTAAGAATTCATATTGCCAAGACAGATATTGAAGAAATTCCTATTAGTTTGCCAATAGATGGCATATTTAACAGTCATATTGCAATATTTGGAAATACAGGAAGCGGTAAATCAAACACCTTGGCAGCTTTATATCAGGGGCTGTTTGAGGCTTGTGCGGTAAGGGAAGATTTTAAAAAGAATTCACGATTTCTTGTTTTTGACTTCAACGGCGAATATATTAAACCAGATTGTTTAACAAATGATAAGAAGATTTATAATCTAAGAACACAGGATGAAAACGGTGATAAGCTTCCATTGTCTTTCGAAGACTTTTTCGATAACGAGACTTTATCTATCTTGGTAGAGGCGACAGATAAAACACAAAAGCCGTTCTTAAAGAGGGCATTGCGGTCCTATAAAAAAGCAAAATCGAAAAGTCAGTTTGCCCCATATCTTAGAGCAATTATCCAAAACAAGATTAAAAGTATTTTGAAGATGGCTAATAAGGATACGGCATATAAATTGCTGGATTATATGCAGGAGGTTCTGTCAATTTTTATTAATGAAGATCAAGAGTACGAGTTGTTGTCTGACATCGAGTTTAATAGCACATTGGAAACCTTTAAAAAGCTCAATTCTGCTGTTTACTTCAATGGCAGCCCAGATGCAATTGAAGATACAAATATATATAAAGTTGCTTCCACGATAGATGGCGCGAAGATCGAGGCGGTTCAATGCCTAGTACAGTTTTATATCTTTTTGCATTTGCAGCTGATAGATGATCTTCTGACATATAAAGTGCAGAATGACCATATTTATCCTGTGATTAATCGATTTAAAGCGAAACAGGTAAGTATTGAGCGGACTTTTGAAATTAAGACTGAGCCCTATTTTTGGGAGGATTTTAATTGCGTGGTCATAAATTTGCACGATGTTAATTTGGATATGAAAAAGACCATTCCATTGTTGCTTGCCAAAAGTCTCTACGATGCCCATAAGAAAGAAGGGAATAAGAAATCATTCAATATGATTATTGATGAGGCGCATAATATTTTATCCAAGACTTCATTTCGTGAGACTGAAGATTGGAAAGACTATCGCCTTGAGACTTTCGAGGAAATTGTTAAAGAAGGAAGAAAATTCGGTGTCTTTTTGACCATATCTAGTCAGCGTCCCAATGACATTTCGGAAACGATTATTTCCCAAGCACATAATTACTTTATTCATCAGTTAATTAATGACAAAGATTTGCTCACTATAGGAAATGCTGTGTCATATATTGATAAAATCACCGAAGAAGCAATTCCGACTTTACCTGTTGGAACGTGCGTGTTTAGTGGTATTGCAACACCTATGCCGATTAAGATCAAGATTGATGAGTTGCCGGATCATAAGAAGCCTGATAGCCATACCTTGAAATTTAATGATATTGTTGGCCCAAGTATTGTAGTGACCGAAGAATCGTTGGAAGACTTTTAAGTAAAACTAGAATAATTATTGAATTTCTTGTAATAACATTTACAGGAAATATTGTTCTAAGTCTGATGAGAAAAATTAAGAAATAATAACTATGGCGAACGATTTTGATTCTTTACCAGTTCTTAAATCATTACAAGGCTTGAAACGACTAGATAAGGTTTATTCTAGGAAGCATGGTCTCGGCGAGGTTGTAGAATTGCACAAAGAAGATGAAATTATTGTTCGTTTTAGTGAATTGCGAAAAAGATTCTCTGTGTTAGATGAAGAAATAGCTTTGATCCCTCAGGGGAGCCTAAAGAAAAAGACCAAAACTATGGAAGTATTTATTGGGAATGAGAAAGTTAGCTTTAAAGAATTCAAAAAAAGACGGGAAATTGAACGACGTCGTCAGAGGTATGAAGAGGATTTAAGAAAGATGAAAGAAAAGAAAGAAAAAATGAAATAATCATAATAATCAGTGCTTTATTCAATGTTTTTTAAGACTTGCTAAGTTTATCGAAAATGTAATCATATAATGCAGTTGGGATAATTAGCGGATCTTTTAGCTTCTGACCCATCGTTAAGGACAAGAATGCAAGTAAAACATTGTTTAAAAGAGAAATTGATGGGAAAGATTTAGTTTTAAATAATTTTATTTCAATCTTTTAGAAAGGATAAGAAATGGCCATTTGGTTGATTCGTTCTGGGGCACACGGTGGTTTTGAGCAAAAGTTCATTCAAGAGAATCGAGTATATGTTACTTGGGAGAAGCTTGATGTAAATTTGGATAAACTCTCTAGTCGTGCTGAGCTTCTTGATGCCTTACAGGAAAGATATCCAGAGGCCAAATTAAAACGGCTTTCTAATTGGACTAGTCAAATTTGGCCGTTTGCAAAAGAAATAAAGAAGGGTGATCTTGTAGTTATGCCACTTAAAACACAACCAGCAATAAATATTGGCGAAATAACGGGTGACTATCGATTTGAAAGCGATGGTCCGGATCCGTTTTATCATTGGCGGGGGGTCAAATGGATTGGCGAAGCGATTCCTCGATCTCATTTTGGGAAAGATTTATTGTTTACTTTCGGTGCATTTTTGACGATATGCAGAGTGCAACGTAACAACGCTGAAGAGCGTATATTGTTAATGAAGGCAAATGGGTGGAAACCCGAGACTTTGGTAACTTTTAATGAAAGAAACATAGCAACCGATGAAATAACGGAAGACACTGATTTAGAAATATTAGCTCTTGATCAGATTGCAAAAATTATTTCCGCTAGATTTAAGGGGCACGGATTGGCACGTCTAGTGGAGGCAGTTCTAAGAGCTCAGGGTTATACAACTTATCGCAGTCCAGAAGGGTCTGATGGGGGAGTGGATATTCTTGCAGGGGCTGGCCCGCTTGGTTTTGGTACTCCGCGTCTTTGTGTTGAGGTGAAATCCCAAGATACACCAGTAGATCGACCAACCGTCGATAAATTATTGGGCGCGATTTCTAAATTTGGTGCACAAGAAGGACTATTTGTATCTCTGAGTGGATTTAAGCCTAATGTTTTTAAAGAGATGTCTCAAAGTTTTTTCAAGATTCGATTCTGGACGCAAAACGATTTGCTGGAACAGCTTTTTAAATATTATGACAAGTTAGATGCAGACTTAAAAACAGAGTTGCCATTAAAACAAATTTGGACAGTAGCATCACAAGAAGAGGATTAGGTCTTAAATAAAATATGATAATTGAGAGAATTTCTAAGTGTGAAGTTGTCAGAAGAGATTTCCCACTTTTTCTATCTGGGGGTCGTGCTGGATTCCCTTCATCCGCGGATGATTATCTTAAATATTCCAGGGTTTTAAACGAGGATGGATGATTTCAGATTTTTAAGAAGATATTGAGATTGTTTTTGGAAAAACCATATGTGCCGTCTTAAGAGAAAAGACATGAAAAGAAAGGAATGTAAGTTATGGATTTAAAAAAAGTTTTCCAAGTAACTAAAGGGGTATTCGGGGTAATAGGGGTTATTGCTGTACTTGTATTCATTTTTTTCATTGGAGGAGGGTGTAATATTGTAGGGTGTCATTGAGTAGCGTCTTGGGTGGAGTGATCTGCGAGTTCAAAGAAGAGATACAAATGAAAATCACTGAAATTTACCAATGTAATGGCAACACAAAAATAAAATTGCCTCTATTTCTTTCTAAAATTCGTGCTGGATTTCCTTCTTCGGCTGACGATTATCTTGACAAGAAGTTGGACTTAAACGAATATCTTAGGGTAAAATTACAAGTAGAGGAGTAAATCACCATAGGATTTTGATTAAGGTGTTTATTCCCAATCGGATAGTTCAAAACCCCCTTCCCAATTTAAGCCACTTCCAATTCAATTAATTTTGGGAGTGAAAAACTCAACGAATTTTTTAGCACATCATCCGAAAAATTATACTCTCCTTGCAAGTTCATGTGGGCCCAGACAACGATGGAGCCATTTTTGATTGTCTTGATGATGCGTTCCCGCTCCGTTAAATCGCTTGTCCTGTAGATTAGGTCAGACAGGTATAGATAATTCCAACAGATAATGACATTTTCAATAAGACGCTTACAGCCATCCGTTCTAAGCTGGTCTTCCTTGGTCCTTTGTTGAAATTCCTGATTGCTGCCAAAGAACACGGCCTTAGCGAATTTGTGAATACTTTCTGTTTTGTTGAGTTGCTTTTCAATGGCCTGCCTGAGTTCAACGCTATCAATATATTTTAAAAGAAATACCGTCTTGGTGATTTTACCAAAATTCTTTATTGCTCTAAAGAGGGGATGTTGACGGGAATAGTGGCTCAATCGTTTAAATAATTGTGATGCGGATGTATGCTTGAGTTTAATCGTTGCAATAAAACGTAAAATATTGTCCCATTCGTCTTCAATGAATTTGGTATCAATCTTTTCATCGGGCAATATTATATATCCAAGGTCTTTAAAGGTTACGCGTGGATCAATAGAGAATAACCGTTGCTCTCGGAAATCTTTAATCCTTGGGGCAAAGGAGATCCCCAGGAAATGAGTCACGGCAAAGACTATTTCTGTGTAACCATGGGTATCTGTTGAATGGATATCACTTTCCACGACATCATTGTGCATCAAGCCATCGATCACATAGGCCGCTTCACGCTCGGAGGGACTGATAACCGTTGTATAGAACAGGCGGTGTTTATCGTCATTAAATGTGTAACTACTGACACCTTTGCCCTTGCCAAAGTATTTGAATGAATAATTGGCATTTAATGAATCAACACCAATGCTGAATTTCTGTCCATCACTGCTGGTGTGTGTCAATTCCGGGTCCTTTTGGAATACGCGGGGCAGACTTAATTGGTCGATCACTTCTAAAATCATATTATTAGCGTTGTTCAGGCTCTCGTTGCTAAAGTACCAATTAACTGTATTTTCAAGGTTATTCTGTTTAATGTTATTGGAAATCCTGGCTATTTTTCTGATCCCAAGATTACACCCTAATCCAATGATCCCGGCGAAGAATGTTTTGTTGTCCGGTCTATCACGATGGCCTTTTATTTTCCAATGCTCAAAACAACTTACAAAAGGGACAATAGTATTAACGGTCGAAAGGACTTCAAAAAGAGAGAAGAATCTATCCTGAGGGAATAAATCCATGACCAGGGTATCTGCTAGTTCTTTTTCTCTGGAAGGGGGTGTAGTGACGATCAAATCGTTGTTTGGGTTAAACCTAACAAAGATATTCTTCTGATTTAAGATATTTATGTTTGTCTCTTCAAAATGGTTATTGACGACTCTATTTAATTCGTGAAGTATGTTTTGGCAATCTTCAAATTGATTGAGACCCGCACGATCTAAAAAACTTTTCTTGTTTTCTTCCCAAACTTTTTTGTGGATCAAATAGTCATCAAAGGCCCTGTACTTATATGAATACAGTAAATTCAATGCCCCTGACTTGATTGCAGATGCGATTTTGTGAAATAAAAGCACCTTGTATAAAGACACACGTAATTTTTTATGATCGTCGAAGATAACTTCTTGCTGTTCTTGGTTTAAGAAGCCCGTCGGAGCATCAGCCCCAAGGACTGCGTTTTTATGTTTATAATAATCAATGGCCTCAAGGATATCTTTATCAGAGCTTTCCTGATCAAAACAAATGTGTTTGATGATCTCGGACACACGGTTTTGTAGTTTAATGGATGTCTTTTCTAAGATTTCAAAGTAATGATTATCTTTAAGGTGTCGATAATCAGATTCAATTTTAGTGATTTCATCGTTGATGGTAATAACAGGAGAGGCAGATTCTTGTTGCTTTTTAAAAAGGGATTGTAATACCTGAATCTTTGCTTCGGGGAGCAGCTTCTCGTCAAAGACAATATCCTCAATGTTTTTTAATGTCAGGCAGAATTCTTTTGTCCGTTCAAAAGTTTTTTCCATAAGCTCTTGTCTTTGTTCAAGCTGTGCGTAGCAATATTCTTTGTGTTTTTTCAAAGCGGTGTTTAAGGCGCTTTGACTGGATTGAATGAGGGCATCAATAAGCAGATCGTTAAGGGAATAGTATTTATGGATGATAAAACAAACAAGCAACAAATATTTATTGCGTTCTCGTTGAATCATTTGGAGAGTTGTTAATTTAAACACAAGCCCGGCGTAATATTGGATGGTTCGAATATCCAGGTTTAGACGATTAGTGATAGAAAGCAGCTGTTCAAACAATCTTTTAAAATAAAGAAGATCGTCAATGTTCTCTTTAATACGTGTCGGGCGAAGGGAATGAGAAGCTTTCTTGAGGGCTGTGAGTTTATAGCCCAAATATTTTAGTTTGGTATCAAAGCCCTGTAACAGATCGTCTAAAAGATGCTTGTCCTGGCGTGTCATGATCATTTCCAGGGCAGAGAGAAGATTGTTTTCGTGTTCATTTAAGGCGGTGGTGATGATTTGGGAAATCACAAAATAGACAGGCACCTCTATTCTGTTTTCTCTAAGGTAATCAACGAGGGAGATAAAAATCATCCGGGGCTTCATCTGAGCTGAACAAAGGGTTAGGGCTTCTTGTAAAAGGAGTTGTTTTGATTGGTCGGAGAATGGAGCAATCCCAAGCAGATTAAGGGTGATTCTTTGGTGGCGCTCTAAAGTGGATGCGTCATATTCATTGAAATTAATCTGTTCAAGAAGAACATTGAAGTCCTTGCAAACAAAATCAATTTCGCTTTTAAGGAAATCCCCAGCTTTGAAGAATTTGTTGGTTGCCTTGAAATATCCGAATTGTAAAATGAAACCGATTTTATTGGTTAATGAACGAAGGGAGGTAATGACATCGGCGGTGCTTTTAGTGGGACGAAAAAGTTGTTTGCGGTCATTGGCGTTAAGGGCAGGGGGCAGGTCAAAGGATTTGATTTCAGCAGGGGAGAGGATTCTGATATTTGTTGGCATAGGACAAGGCTCCTTTCAGTAGTTTTTGATTATACCCAAAAGAGTTTGATTTTGAGAGGAAATTATTTGGTAGAGGAGGAAGGTTATAAAATCCCTGAATCACCGAAAAATAATCTAAACTCGCCCTTGACAATGTATCACGATTGGGATACATTTTAGATAGGCAAACAAATAGAAAATGAGGTGATTAGAATGAGTAAAACAGCCATGATTCGGGCTCGTACTGAGCCAAGACTAAAAAGTAAAGTTGAACGAATTTTTGAGGCGTTGGGCCTAACTGCTTCAGAGGCAATCAATATTTTTTATCATCGTGTTGAATTGGAGAAGGGGTTGCCGTTTGATGTGAAAATTCCTAATGAGACCACTATGCGTGCGATCGCGGACGTTGAGAATAGAAAAAACCTGCATTCGCCTGGGAACGTGGGAAATATGCTCAATGAATTAAAGAAGTAACTCATGCTCGAACCTTTTTACACGACACAATTTAAGCGGGATTACAAACTTCAGCAAAGGCGTCATAAAGATGTTGAATCTTTAGATGGTATTATAAAAATATTGATCAAGGAAGATTCGCTTCCTGCTAAAAATCGAGACCATCCGCTCCAAGGTGATTATAAGGGGTGTCGAGAATGCCATATTGAACCAGATTGGCTTTTGATTTATCAAATAGAAAACGATAGTATATTTTTTATTCGTACAGGAACTCACTCCGATTTATTTAGATGACTTTCTTAATTAAATGGTCTGTCTTGAAACGAATATGTTTCAAATGGCATGTTAACAATGCGTATGATGTCGAAATAGTAGACTATCATTAAGGAGAAAAATCCTATGAAAAAATTAAACCCAGTACATCCTGGCGAAGTGCTTAATGAAGAATTCCTCAAGCCCTTATCCATTAGCCAGAATCAAATTGCGAATGACATTAATGTTTCTCCCAGACGCATTAATGAAATTGTCTTGGGGAAACGCCGTGTCACGGCGGATACCGCCTTGAGGCTGGGGATTTATTTCAAAACATCGCCCCAATTCTGGATGAATTTACAAACCTCTTATGATTTAGACATTGAATTAGATGAAGTGGGAAACAGGATCTCTAAGGAAGTTCATGCGTACAATCTTAACTAGAGGCGAGAGGGGCTATAGGAAAGGCAAATCTTTGGTGCTTTATAGCCCGTTTCCCATGACGATTCATATTTCCAGTATTCTCCAACATGCTATAATAGATATTATAACATGTTGACAAAATCGAGATTTTTCCCCATAATACCTTCAGAAATGCCGTTTTTAAGGCCCTAACGTACGCTATATTTCCTTTTCTGTGGTGTCCCTTATGTCAGATATGCCTAAATCACATATCTTCTTTGCCCTTCTAGATCACCCCCTTGTCAAAACATGGCTTAATAACACTCTCTCTGTAGCTTCGCGTTCGAGCAAGCGGCAGGATTTGATGAATTTTATTTCCAGGTTCAAAATCAAGTCCATGGAAAATATTCAAAACATCAACCGTGATGATATCATTAAATGGCGCGATGCCATGCTAGGACCTAAAGATGATCCGCGTTATGCCATCCGAACCGTCAAACGCAACATGGCAACCATATCCAAATTCCTTGAAATGCTCTGCGATAACAAAATCCTTGAGATCAACGTTGTCCAAGGGGTCGAACGGCCTAAACTTAACACCACCGAGGGCGCGACAGCTATCATCAGCTGCAATCAGGCTAACGATCTTTTGGATGCGCCTGATCCTAAAACTTTGAAAGGCAAACGGGACCGGGCTATCCTGGCGACATTTTTATTTCATGCTTTAAGACGTTCTGAACTATGTGATCTAAAGATTAAAGATATTCAAGAACGCGAAGGTATTAAGCAATTTCGAGTCTTGGGCAAGGGCTCAAAGGAACGCTATGTCCCATGTCATCCCGTCGCTATTTCAAGAATAAACGATTATTTAAGTGCCTCCGGGCATGGCTACGAACAAAATGCTCCCCTGTTTAGGCCGATCAGCAACAACACGGCCAGCAATATATTCAAATGCATGGCCCCTAATTCTGTTTATGAGTTGGTCAAATTCTACGGGCTAAAAGTTGGAATAAAAAAAGATTTTTCAACACATTCATTGCGAGCCACGGCCGCAACAAATGCTCTTAATAACCGTGAGGACATTAGAAAAGTTCAGCACTGGCTTGGGCATGCGGCTGTTTCGACTACAGCTATGTATGATAAACGTGATCACAGGCCTGAGGATAGCCCGACTTTTAGGGTGAAATATTAACCATAAAAATGGAATTCCTATGGTGATTTACTCCTCTACTTGTAATTTTACCC